>JAGOGF010000017.1 GCA_017996845.1 Butyrivibrio sp. | reverse complement strand
AGTAAATATGGCTGCAGACTGCAGGGAGCCACAGATGTTGCACTTACCGTACTGGATGTACTCGGCTATCTCGATGAGATACCGGTATGCGTAGGCTATGACATTGATGGAGAAGTTACGACGGATTTCCCTGTTACACACATTCTGGAGAAGGCAAAGCCTGTATATAAGACACTTCCAGGATGGAAATGCGATATCAGGGGCATCCATAAGTACGAAGATCTTCCGGAGAACTGCCGCAATTATATCGAATTTATCGAAAAGGAAATCGGTTATCCGATCACAATGGTTTCCAACGGACCAAGCAGAAGTGATATTATTTACCGCAGAAGTCCGCTGGCCCGATAAGACTTTCTGAATAGGATTGACGCTGCAAAGAGACCCATGTAAGATAAAAGGCATGGATCTCTTTGCTTTTCTGTACAGAGAGTACAAAACGGATGATATGAAAAACGGCAGCTGCGGTTTCTTTATGATCCAAAATTCGGGAATGAGGATAAAAATGGAAAAAAAGAAAAAAAACAAAAAAAATCCCAGGCAGATAGCGGCATTAATTGGTATCGCACTTCTGATTCTTCTGTATGTGGGACTTTTGATTCAGGCGCTGACTTTTGGACCGGATGCTGGACAGATATTCATGTCAGCACTGACAGGAACGGTTACGATCCCGATTGTGGTATGGCTGTTTATATGTGTATACGGTGTATATGCAAGAAAACATACCATTGCATCACTGGATGCCATGACAAGCAATCAGATGCATGATACGTATGGAAATGTGATCCGCAAAGAACCGAATGGACAGATTAAAAATATTATTTTTGATATTGGAAATGTTCTGGTCGATTTCAGCTGGGAAAAACATTACAGGGATTGCGGTTTTGATGAGCAGATGGTAGAACGTCTTGCAAAGGCAACCGTTTACAGCAGTGACTGGAATGAATATGACAGAGGCGTTCTGACGGATGAACAGATTATCGACAGCTTTGTGGAAAATGATCCGGAAATTGAAGTACAGATCAGAAAAACCCAGGAAGATTTCCGGGGAATTATTATGCATCGTGAAACTTCCATTCCCTGGATACAGGCACTCAAAGAACAGGGATATCAGGTACTGGTACTGTCTAATTTCTCTCACAGGGCGCTGACACAGTGCAGGGACGAGATGTCATTTCTGGAGTATGTGGATGGCGGAATTCTGAGTTATAGGGAAAATCTGATCAAACCGGATCCGGCGATCTATCAGCTGCTGATGGAACGATATGATCTAAAACCGGAAGAATGTATTTTTATTGATGATACACCCCGGAATGTGGAG
Source organism: Butyrivibrio sp. (assembly GCA_017996845.1). Next base: position 32,822 of record JAGOGF010000017.1, on the reverse strand, counting down.
GCTGCAAGAAAACTTGGCATTTGCGGGATTGACTTTCATACCAGAGAGCAGGTGCTGCAGGAAATGGCAGCCCTTGGCGTAAATACCTGATTCCACTATTTTATAATAAGTTCCAGCAGACGGCTGGCGGCAACCGATAACGGCTGACTGCTGCTTGTAATAATACAGAAATTCCGTTTGGGAATCATTTCATGGAATCGCAGTTCAAACAGAACCCCGGATTCAATATATTCTTCTGCAAAATTGCGTACGACAGAACCGATTCCAAGGTTACGCAGCGCAAACTGCACAATCATGTCACTTGTGGCAAGCTCAAATTCAGGATGGATTACGACTCCTTTTTTGCGCAGAAAGCGGTCTATATAAGCGCGCGTGCTGGTGTTTCCTTCCAGAGAAATCAGTGGCAGCTTTTCCAGATCCTGAAAATCGAGCATATGGTTTTTATATTGTGTAAAGCGCCGTCCGGCTATGAACGTGTCAGAGATTTCCTTTACGTCAATGGATTTGATTCCGGGACTGGTTTCAAATGGTGTGGATACAATACCGAAATCGATGCGTTCATTCTCCAGATAATGCAGCGTCTCAGGTGTGGGACCGTTTGTGACGGTGACTTTAATATTAGGATACAGTTCATGAAAGGTTTCCAGATAGGGCAGCAGAAAAAAGCGCAGTGTCATATCACTTGCACCGACTCTTACTTCACCTGCATCCAGGTGAAGCATCTGCTCGAGTCTGTGTTCCCCCAGTGTAATCTGTTCATAGCCTTTTGCAACATAACTGTATAGCAGTTCACCCTCTGCCGTCAGCGTCATTCCACGCGACGTGCGACGAAAAAGTCCGGTGCCAAGGACCGATTCAAGCTGCCGGATGGACTGACTTACGGCAGGCTGTGACAGGGAAAGCTTTTCGGCGGCGGCGGTAATGCCTCCGCATTTGGCGACAAAGTAAAAGACCTTATAATATTCCAGATTTGCTGTCATGATAACTCCTTACAGAAAGTATTTTATATATTGCTATGCAGTACGATAATTCCATAAAAAAGATTGACATGAATGTTGGTACATGATATATTAACAGATGTTTGATAACAAAGCAGAGTATCCACTCTCACCCTGTAGCAATGGCTGACAGGCGTTTATACGATTCAGATGAACTGCAGAAGATATTTGATGCGGTGATATGACTTGATTATAAAGTGGATACGATTGCGTGTCCACTTTCTTTTTATGTTCGGAGGTATAAAACCATTAGCGATTTATTTATTAATGAGCAAATCAGGGACAAAGAGGTACGTGTCGTAGGACCCGATGGAGAGGCACTTGGAGTTATGCTGCTTCAGGATGCAAGAAAGGCAGCAGAGGATGCAGGCGTTGATCTGGTAAAGATTGCACCAAATGCAAAACCGCCTGTATGCAAGATCGTAGATTATAGCAAGTACAAATATGAGCAGCTCCAGAAAGCAAAGGAAGCCAAGAAAAAACAGAAAATTGTAGACATCAAGGAAATCCGGCTTTCCCCAAACATTGACACAAATGACTTGAATACGAAAGTCGGTGCAGCCAAGAAGTTTCTTGCCAAAGGAAACCGCGTAAAGATTACACTTCGGTTCCGTGGACGTGAGATGGCTCACATGGGTGCAAGTGTTCATATTCTGACAGATTTTGCTGCAGCAGTTGCTGATGTTGCGGTTGTTGAAAAACAGCCCAAGGTCGAAGGCCGTAGTATGACGATGTTTTTATCTGAAAAACACTGAAAAGAAGTATATGTAAATCACAGAAATACAGGAGGATTTGATTATGCAGCACAAAATGAAGACCAACAGCTCTGCTGCCAAGCGTTTTAAGGTGACAGGAACAGGCAAGTTAATGAGAAATAAGGCATTCAAGCGTCATATCTTGACCAAGAAGTCCACAAAGAGAAAGAGAAACTTAAGACAGCCGGCTATGGTTGATCATACAATTATACAGAACATGAAGAAGATATTACCGTACATGTAATGATAACCGGTAAGCTTGAGATTAGGAGGATATAATAATGGCAAGAGTTAAAGGCGCAATGAATGCCAAGAAGAAACATAATAGAGTATTAAAGCTCGCAAAGGGTTATAGAGGAGCAAGGTCCAAGCAGTACAGAGTTGCAAAGCAGTCTGTTATGAGAGCACTTACATCTGCATTTGCAGGTCGTAAGCAGAAGAAGAGAGATATGAGATCCCTTTGGATCGTTCGTATCAATGCAGCAGCAAGACTGAATGGTCTTTCTTACAGCAAATTGATGCATGGTCTTAAGCTTGCGGGTGTTGATATGAACAGAAAGATGCTGGCAGAGCTTGCAGTTAATGATGCAGAAGGCTTCAAGACACTTGCAGAGCTTGCAAAGACAAAGATCGCATAATAGATCTGATCTGTCAGATTTGAATAAAGAGACAATGAGGCTCCGTAAGAGATTACGGAGCTTTTCTGTTTTTTCAGAAAGGGGATTTATCATTATGGCAGTATTGGAACAACTTGAACCCAAAGAAGTGTTTCATTTTTTTGAAGAGATATGCCGCATTCCGCATGGTTCGGATAACCTACAGCAAATCAGTGACTATCTGGTACAGTTTGCAAAAGACAGAAATCTGGAGGTTGTGCAGGACAATGCACTGAATGTAATTATCAGGAAACCTGCAAGTAAGGGATATGAAGACCGGGATCCGATTATCCTGCAGGGGCATATGGATATGGTTGCAGTCAGTGATCCGGATGCAGATATTGATATGAAGAAAGATTCGCTGAGATTGGAAACAGATGGTGAATTTGTCTGGGCAAAAGGTACAAGCCTTGGAGGAGATGACGGCATTGCAGTGGCTTACAGCCTCGCACTGCTTGATTCTGATACCATACTGCATCCGCTTCTCGAAGTAGTTATTACAACAAATGAAGAAACCGGTATGGACGGTGCAAGGGCAATTGACCTGTCAGGATTAAAAGGCAGGCAGCTGCTGAACATGGATAATGAAGAAGAGGGTGTTTTGCTGACCAGCTGCGCAGGGGGCGGGCGGTTTCACAGTTATCTTTCCGTTAACCGGATTAAGAGATCCGGAACGGCGTATAACCTGGAGATCACAGGACTCCTTGGCGGACATTCCGGAGAAATGATTATCAAAGGACGCGGGAATGCCAATTGTCTCATGGGGAGATTGCTGACAGAACTGCGTGAAAAAGTAGATTTCTCAATTGTGGATCTTTCCGGAGGAGTTGCTGACAATGCAATACCTCGCAGCGCCCAGGCTAAGATCATCTTACCGCAGGAAGTGAAAGCAGATGCGCTGCTGCGTGCAGTGAAACAGACAGAAAATGCGGTATATACGGAACTGGAACTGAAAGATCCGGGTGTGAAATTTAACTGTATGGAACTTGAAAAAGGAACATTTGAATGCCTGGATGAAACTTCTCTAAAGAAAGTTTCCGAGCTGATCTGTTCTCTTCCGAATGGGGTACAGGCTATGAGCGCGGCGATCGTGGGACTTGTTGAAACATCCTTGAATCTTGGTATCATGAAGTTGGACAAAGAACTTTTGACACTTGAATTTTCCGTTCGAAGCAGTATTGAATCATCCAAAAACAATCTTTTTCAAAAACTGGAAATGATTACAGAAGCATTTGGCGGCAGATCTGATATTACCGGTGCATATCCCGGCTGGGCATATAAACAGGATTCAAAACTTCGTTCGCATATGATCGAAGTATATCAGAAGCTGTATGGGAAAGAACCTGCGGTAGTGGCAATTCATGCGGGTGTGGAATGCGGGTTGTTCAGTGAGAAGATCAGCGGACTGGATTGTATATCAATTGGACCTGATATGCAGGATATACATACAACAGGAGAGAAACTTTCCGTTGCTTCCACAAAGCGTACCTGGGAATATATTAAAGCAGTATTAGAGTAAAAAGATAAAAATAGACAAATTGGGTTATTACAATTTGTCTATTTTTTTGGGTTCCTATTTATTTGATCTGATGATAAAATGGAAACCGTATAAAAATCAGAAGTTTCCAGATGGAAACTTCTGCGTAAAACTTTTTGAGAGGGAAAGGGTTTTAAAGATATGAACGAAACGCAAAATAAAATTATGGAAACTGTAATTGATGAGTTTAATAAAAAGGGATTGAAGTTCACTATGGATGATATTGCAAAAGATCTGCATATGAGTAAAAAGACAATTTACAAAGAGTATGCTGATAAAGCTGAGTTATTTGACAATATGGTGGATTATTGTTTTTCATCCATTAAAAAAAGTGAAGCTGGGATCATGAATGATCCGAAACTGAATACCATAGATAAAGTGTCCGGAATCCTGATCGCGCTTCCGGATAATTATAAGAATATCGATTTTCGTATGATGTACCAGTTGAAAGATAAATATCCGGATGTTTATGGCAAAATTGAAAAAAGACTCGAAACAGACTGGGATAATACGATTCGTCTGCTTGAGCAGGGGATGGAAGAGGGCGTGATACGCAGAGTACCGGTTGCTGTAATCAAGGCAATGGTAGAGGCTGCCATTGAGAAATTTCTGAGTTCCGATGTGCTGATCTCAGGGAATACAGGATATAATCAGGCATTGCAGACTATGGTAGATATTATCATGAATGGAATTTGTGTGAAGGATACAAAGCCGGAAGATGAAAATTAAGTAAGAGAAGGAATTTTATGCGCCGAAAATGCGCGGAAACGGGGATAAAATTGATTATCAGAAAAAACAATATTTTTTTACTTCAAACACCGCAGACATCCTGGATGTTTCATATTCTTCCGACAGGTCATCCGGAGCATTTACATTATGGTGCTTCCCTTCTGGATCCTTCATTATATGAGACCCTTGTTCAAAATTCGGGCAGAGATGCAGGAGATTTACTTTTACAGATGGAGACTGCGCTGACAGAAAAGCATCAGTGTGGAGGTGGAAATATGATTGCATATGACCAGCAGCATCTGAATGTGTGTCTGGAGGATATGTGTCTGGAAATGTCTTCTTTTGGGAAAGGGGATATCCGGGATCCATTTGTGGAGATCATTCATCCGGATGGTGGCGCAACATGTGATTTCCTGTTTGAAAAAGCAGAAATCCAAAGTGGAATAGAACCACTTAAGACGCTGCCCTGTTCTTATGATGACAGCAGCGTGCAGCAGGGAGATCATTCTGAGCAGCTGATCATTAGCATGTATGATCATGCATATGGAATTCATCTGCAGATGATTTATTCGGTATATCCTGATTGTGACGTGGTAACAAGAAGTGCAGCGCTTATTTATGATGGAGCACAGCCGGAAAGTGTTATAACCATCAGAAGACTGATGAGCACACAGATCGATTTTCAGGAAAGCTGTTATCGCTTCAGTTCCTTTCATGGAAGATGGGCGGACGAAATGCACCGCGCTGATGCGCTTTGTACGGCAGGCAAAATTGTTAACGAAGAACTTGCGGCGGGAGAATCCGGCAGCAGATCCAACCCCTTTGTAATGATCAGCAGCCCTGACACAACGCAGGACAATGGAATCTGCTATGGGATCAATCTGGTGTACAGCGGAAATCATTATGAGGCACTTTCTTCAGATGGAGATAAAAGCCGGTTTGTCTGCGGAATCGAACCGGTTGGCTTTTCCTGGAAACTGCATGCGGGAGAGAGATTTGAAGCACCGGAAGCGGTCATGACCTGGTCAGAAAGCGGCATGAATGGAATGAGCCATCACATGCATGATTTTGTCAGAAAGCATATCGTACGCGGATATTGGAGAGATAAGCAGCGTCCGGTTCTGATTAACAGCTGGGAAGCCTCCTATTTTAAATTTACGCAGGCAAGTCTGCTGAATCTTGCAAAAGCAGCTCAGAATCTTGGAATTGAGCTGTTCGTTCTGGATGACGGTTGGTTTGGACAAAGAGACGACGACAGCAGATCACTGGGAGACTGGACAGAAAATCAGAAAAAGCTGCCAAACGGATTAAAGGACTTATCCGAAAAGATAGAAGCGCTTGGGATGTCCTTTGGAATCTGGGTTGAACCGGAAATGTTAAATGAAGACAGTGATCTGTTTCGTGCGCATCCCGACTGGGCGGTACGGATCCCCGGACATGCACACAGTCTTGGCAGAAATCAGATGCTTTTGGATCTGACCAGGCAGGAGGTACAGCAATATGTAATTGACTCCATGAGCAAAGTCTTTTCATCGGGGAAGATATCCTATGTCAAATGGGATATGAACAGAATCTTTTCCGATTATTATTCGCAGAGTCTTGACGCTGACAGGCAGCAGGAGTTTTCGTACCGTTATGTTTGTGGCTTATATCATTGCATGAATGAACTGACGCACAGTTTTCCGCATATTCTGTTTGAGGGCTGCTCTTCCGGAGGAAATCGGTTTGATCTGGGAATATTATGCTATTTCCCGCAGATATGGGGAAGTGATGATACAGATGCAATCTGCAGGGCAGATATCCAGAACGGATACAGCTACGGGTATCCGACATCTGTAATCGGCGCGCATGTATCAGCCAGTCCCAATCACCAGACACTCAACAGAACACCGCTTGCCACCCGTTTTGAAATTGCATCCTGTGGATGCCTTGGCTATGAGCTGGATCTTTGCGATCTGAGTGATTTTGAAAAGAAGGAGATTGCCGCGCAGGTAGCTTTTTATAAAAAATGGAGACATGTTCTGCAATTTGGAGAATATACCCGTCTTGAAAAAGATCGTTGGATGATGTCGGAAAAGGATCAGAGCCGTGCAGCTGCATTTATCCTAAAGAGAGAAAGCAGACCGAATCATAACTCCGTTACACTTCGAACAAAAGGACTTTCACAGGATGCGACGTATCATTTTACAAATCGCGTTGTAGATCTGGAATTAAAGGATTTCGGAAGTCTGATCAATACAATGAATCTGCCGGTACATGTCAGACAGGGCGGAATCATGCAGGATATTGCCAATCGGTTTATTACCATACATAATGAAGAAGAAAATCTGCAGGTTTCGGGCATGGTACTGAATAACTGCGGAGTGCGTCTAAAGTCGGCATATGCAGGCTGCGGATTTGGAAATGACGGACAGATCAGAGTACAGCGTTCCGGAGATACGAGAATGTATCTGATGGAAAAAATGCAGAAATAAATAAACGGGAGGTGTTGGAATTGAAACAGATTACACTTGGCAGTACAGGGATTACGGTGCCACAGAATGCATTTGGGGCACTTCCGGTTCAAAGAGATGATATGGAGCTTGCGGTAAAGCTTTTGCGCAGAGCGTATGAAGGCGGGATGACCTTTTTTGATACAGCAAGGGCCTACAGTGACAGTGAAGAGAAGCTTGGCAATGCATTTGCAGGAATGCGTGACAAAATATATATTGCTACGAAGACAGGAGCCAAAACGCCGGAAGGATTCTGGCAGGATCTGGAATGTTCCCTTCAGAAACTTCAGACGGATTATGTGGATATTTATCAGTTTCACTGCGCAGATCAGGTATATCGGCCAAGCGATGGTACGGGTATGTATGAATGTATGCTGGAAGCAAAGGCACAGGGAAAGATCAGATATATTGGGATAACGGCACATAAACTGCAGGTAGCAGTGGAAGCGGTTGCGACTGGCCTGTATGAAACACTGCAGTTTCCGTTCAGTTACCTTTCTTCGGATAAGGAAATTGATCTGGTTCATCAATGCGCAGCAGCCGATATGGGATTTATCGCCATGAAAGGACTGGCTGGAGGACTGATCAATCAATCAGAAGCTGCAATGGCGTTTATGACGCAGTTTGACAATGTGCTTCCGATCTGGGGCATTCAGAGAGAAAATGAACTGGAAGAGTGGCTGGGATATATGAAGCAGACTCCTTCTATGACAACGCAGATTGCGGACTTTATTGCAAAAGAACAAACAGAACTTGCCGGAGATTTCTGCAGAGGCTGTGGCTATTGTATGCCATGTCCTGCCGGGATACAGATTAATAATTGTGCGAGAATATCGCTGATGCTGCGGCGTGCACCGTCAGCACACTGGCTCTCTGCGGAAATGCAGGAAGAGATGGAAAAAATCAATGGGTGCCTGAACTGCGGGAAATGTATCAGCAAATGTCCTTATGAACTGAATACACCGAAGCTGCTGCAGAAAAATTATGCGGATTATAAGAAAATTCTGGCGGGTGAAGTTACGATTTAAAAAATCTTTATTAAATTTCATGCGGATCAGTTGCGGTATGCTAACAGTGTGTTGTAATATTCTGATATGAGGATGGAAGCGAGGTGGCATATGGGACTGAGAGAGATATTGTTTGGCAAAAATACAGATAATGAAGAAGTAAATGAGCAGGAAGAAATAAAAGAAGAAGTGCAGGAAGAAGTAAAGAAAGCAGAGGACATAAAAGTGGAAGAAAATACAAAAACAGATGTAAATACAGAGAAAAGTGATGAAGTGACAACAGATATGCTGGTGGGCGAGATTATCAGTAAGCATCCTTCTACCGCACAGTTTCTTATGGACTGCGGGATGGAATGCATTTTCTGTCCGGCTTCGCAGATGGAATCACTTGGAGAGGCATGTGCAGTGCATGGAATTGATGCGGACGAAATCTGTGCTGCAATAAATGAAAAACTTTCAGCATATAAAGAATAATGGACAGATTGTGATTGATTAAGAACTAAGATTCTGTTATACACCCCTTTACCGGATGACACCGGCAAAGGGGATTTTTTGTGAAGAGGCAGTGCAGCAGATATTGGTGAAAGCAGGAAATGGTTTTCATTCCTTGTTTTCTTCTATAGAAATATGGTTGTGAAGCACTCTTGACTGGTGCATCAAATCTTCCCGGATTTTCTGTTCCGTAGCAGAAACCTCTGACCAGAAATCACGTGCAGAAAGCCGCATCGCACCTTGACCGTAGATGATTACCTGCTCAACGGCATCGGATGTTGCTACGGTTACCCGGTGTTTTCTGGAAAGATCATGTACCGCTTTTTCAATGTACTGATCTGCGGTTTCTGCTTCTTTGGTGTATACAATATTCAGGTTATTATATTTCAGAACACGTTCCTGGCCTCCGGCTACTTTATAGGCATCAAAGATCAGAATCACCGTCTCACGCCAATATCCCTGAAAATTGGATAATATATCCATCAGACGGTCACGCGCAGCTTTCAGATCCGTTTGTGCAAGATCCTGCAGTTCGCTGGAAGCATAAAGAATATTGTAGCCATCAACCAGAAGATATTCAGGGATTGGTTCAGCATTCTTTTGCGCAGGCTGATACCCAGGATTTCCGCCTGCATTGCCGGATGTATCATCGGAATCTGCTGAGATGCTGCCAGAACCATATGCTCTTGTGCGTTCCGAAAGCGCATCATAACGTGACCGTACAGGACCATAGGTGCGTTCGAAAATTGCGTTCAGTTCCTTTTCTGTTGCCTGATGGGTACGTTCCCGATCCGCATAGGAAAGATGGTCAGCCTGATTAAGATTTTCCGGTATCGGTGCATCTGTATCTGGTATCCATTCACTTTCTGCATGCATCATACTGCGAACCTGATTCCAGGGAATGATCGTGCCGACTCCATGCGAACAGAAAACAGAAGACGACGGATTATCCATATCCAGATCAGGCATATAACCAGCAGCGGCAATAACCTCTCCTGCATTATGGCAGGGCTGATAACCACAGAAAGAAACTGAAAGGGAACCCTCTCCGTGAGTATAGGCAGAAAGTTCCTGCGCATAATCACCCAGACAGGCAGCAGGAACAGTACCTGTCAGAACTGCCTTATCATCGGTCATTTCAGAAGGATTTACAGTTGCATTCATTTTCTGCAGATCAGTAAGTGCATGTCCCAAAGCTTCCTGTGGGACTTCCAGTCTGAAGGTGAGAATCGGTTCCAGCAGAATATTCTGTGCCATCATAAGGCCTTGCCGGACAGCACGGTAGGTTGCCTGTCTGAAATCTCCGCCTTCTGTATGTTTCATACTGGCGCGGCCGTTTACAAGGGTGATCCTCATATCTGTCAGGTCAGATCCTGTCAGGATGCCTTTGTGGCGTTTTTCTTCCAGATGTGTGAGAATCAGATGCTGCCAGTTGCGATCCAGGAGGTCAGTTGAACAATGCGTATCAAAGGTCATTCCACTTCCGGGTTCAGTTGGCTCCATCAGAAGATGAACTTCTGCATAATGACGAAGTGGTTCGAAGTGTCCAACTCCTTCTACAGGAGCAGTAATGGTTTCTTTGTAGACAATTGTTGCAGGACCGAAACTGATCTGCATACTGAATCGTTCCAGCATCAGATGCTGCAGAATTTCCATTTGTATCCGTCCCATGACCTGTGCATAGAGTTCGCCGTTTTCATCATTTCTGGAAATATGCAGCATTGGTTCTTCTTCTTCCAGAATACGAAGATTCTGATATGCCCGAAAGGGATCTGCATCATCTGTAAGCATGATCCTGCAGCGCAGGATGGGCTGTAGAAGTTCTTCTTCAGAAGATGGTTCGGCACCCAGACCATCACCGGTATGCGTGCAGGACAGACCGGTTACAGCGCAAATGCTTCCGGCAGATACTTCTGATACAGATTCGTATCGGGCACCTGAATATATTCTGATCTGATCAATTTTTTCCGAAACAGATAGACCATTCGTACCGGATTGCAGAATCAAATCGCGTACTTTTAAAGTCCCGCCTGTGATTTTCAACCAGGTCAGACGTTTGCCGGTTTCATCGCGCGATATCTTAAAAACACGTGCGCCAAAAGAATCAGGATAATCCGGAATCGAAATATACTGCGCAAGCGCATGGAGAAATGTATCAATGCCATCCAGTTTGAGTGCGGAACCAAAAAAGCATGGGAACAGATTGCGTTTACGAATCAGGCGGGAAATGTCGTTTACGGTAATCAGGTGGCCTTCCAGATAGGAAGAAAGGAGATGTTCTTCACATACGGCAATATCTTCATACCATGCACTTGCAGGGTCGGATGATGTCCCATTCTGGTTGGGATCCTTTGTAAAATCAACAATATGATCAGAAAGAGATTCCCGCAGTCTGGAATAAATTCTGTCGTGATCGGCTCCCGGTTGATCCATCTTATTAATAAACAGAAAAACAGGTACGTGATAATGCGTCAGAAGACGCCAGAGTACACGTACCTGCCCGTTTATACCATCTGCAGCACTGATAACCAGAACAGCAGCATCAAGAACCTGCAGAGACCGTTCCATCTCGGGAGAAAAATCGGTATGTCCCGGGGTATCAAGAAGTGTAAAATTTTTATCATAAGCAGAAAAAAGAGCCTGTTTGGAAAATATGGTAATCCCTCTGGCTTTTTCAAGGGAGTAAGTATCCAGAAAAGCATCTTTGTGATCGACACGGCCCTGCGATCTGACAACTCCGGAGAGATAAAGGATTGCTTCCGAAAGCGTGGTTTTACCGGCATCAACATGAGCCAGTATGCCCACTGTAATATTGGTATCATTCATGTGGATAATTCCTTTGCATCTGTTGCTGCCTTTGTTGACGCCTTTTCTGATTATTGGCGATCCATTCATCCAGTGTCAGGGGTGCATAATCGGAGTAAGAGCAGAAACAGTTAATAATATGATTTTTGTAGAATTTGGTGCCACGGAAATTTTTGACATCTTCTTCGGCGTGTTCGATCACACCCTGCGTATAAATATCATCATGGATATGCCCATAGAGCAGATAAGAGCCGCCATGTGAGTCATGGTAGCAGATAGCCGGATAGTGAAACAGATTGACAGTGCGGCTTTCGTCATCAATTTCAGCATAATCCCTGATCCAGCCAAATTGAGAAGGGTTAAAAGAAGGATCCATCAGAAAACGGTCATGTTCGCCCACGATCAGATATTTTTTCCCGGAAAGCTGTTTCAAAATCTGTGCTGTCTGCGCGGCAGTTCCGTCAGAAAAATCTCCGACAAGGAATACTTCATCGACCTGGCTGATTTTTGCGTTCCACTGCCGAATCATATAAGAGTTCATTTGATCAACATCGGAAAAACCACGATATCTGAAAATGGGAAGAGTCGTATTTCTTTTTACACGTGAGCAGAAAAAATGCATGTCGGAAATATAATACTTCATGGGATTCCTCATTTCTGTAAATCAGATCAGCGCATACCGCTTTTTACGTTTCATGAGACGAAACCAGAATCAGCATCAAGGTTATAAAAAATATTATATCATAAAATAGAAATAATGTGCACAGACGCGTATATGCAGTTGTATACAGATAGATTGATGTGCATTTGACAGAAAAAAACACAGGAGATCATTTAATGATCAACCTGTGTTCTTTTGTCATTTCCAATCGGATATCGGCAACTTCCTGTGCAAAAGAGGACTGATGCGTTGCAATAATAATCATTCTGTCCGGAGATTTTAGTTCTTTAATAAAAGAGGTAACCCATTCCTGCCCTTCTTCGTCCAGACCGCTGATCGGCTCATCCAGAATCAGAACAGGAGGCTCCATGGCAAGTACGGCGGCAAGTGCACAGCGTTTTTGTTCTCCTCCGCTTAGATTGAATGGCGCACGCAGGCGGATATCCTGCAGATGTAAAAGGGTGATGTAGTGTTCTACGCGGTCATGTATTTCCGTATCGCTTAATCCCAGTTGATGCAGTCCAAATGCAATTTCATCTTCAACCGTTTTGCAGAAGAGCTGAATTTCAGAATGTTGAAAAACAAATCCGACCTGCCTGTGAAAAGCTTTTGCAAAATCGGCTTTTTTCATTGTTTTCTCTGTAATGTCTTTCCCGTCGAAGAAAAAGTGACCGGAAGAAGGAAAACTCAAACCATTCAGAATACGGAATAAGGTAGATTTGCCGCAGCCGTTGGGACCCTGCAGACAATAACATTTTCCCATTTCGAAACGATAGGTTATATGGCATAGAGCCGGTATGTTCTGGTAACTGTATGATATATCCTGTAAGTCAATCATTTTCATTCTCCGTTCGTTAAATCTGCATATTGGCAGTATGGGTATGGAATAGCAGAATATGCTACATGGCTTTCTGAGTATATACGAATAATACAACCAGCAGCGGAATGAGCAGGGTATAGAGCATATCCGGAGTACCGACTTTGTGTTTGCGGTAGGAGCGGTATTCTCCGTCAAAGCATCTGCACGACATGGCTTCGGAAGTTTCAATGGACATCTGCTGTGCGCGCAAAAAGGTTGTTCCGAGGATACCGCCTGTTCCCGCACTTTTCCAGTGATCGGCTCCCACACGCCGTAGAGATACAGCTTCCAGGATGGCATTGCTGTAGCGGCCCAGGATGACCAGAAAACGCATGGTCATATCCAGTGTAAAGACAAACAGCTGCGGAGCATGAAGGGCGCGGAATGCATCTGTCATTTTTTTCCAGCTGATGGAATTTTCCAGCTGCGACAGAATCAGAACGGATTCAAATACTTTCAGAGAAACCGTCAGAAGCGTGCGGGGATGTCCCATAAAAACGGCAGGAAGCATGACGAACATACAAAAAAGAGAAGATAAGAGAACCGGTTTGAGGATGTTCCAGATAACCGCAGGAGGCTTAACACATAGCCAGGCAAGCTCTGCTGCAATAATCATCACAACATAAATTGCGTTACGGGACAACGTGCATAAGAGAATCGTAAGAAAAGCCACGGATAGCCGTAGTGCCGGCAATATCCGTGACTGATCCTGCGTAGGATAATCGATATCATTGACTGTGATGCGCCTGATCAGGCGCATCAGTTCCAGATTCATTTTCAAGCAGTTGCATTCTCCTTCTTGGAGTTTCCGATCATACTGATCAGTTTAAAAACAATAATCAAAAGTGCTGCGCCTATTACAGCGGAGAGAATATATCCAAGCCATGATGGCATGCCTGCAACAGAGTAGTCCGGCAGCAAAGCCTGAAAATTCAGACCGGAGGTCATACCGGCAGGGGTAAATCCTGCACCGGTAGCAGCAATTTCATCTGCTCCCCACTCACCCCAGGCAGTTCCTTCGGCAAGAAGTCCCAACGGAGTCAGGATGATCAATACACCCAGTAAAAGCTTGACAGGAAGCGGCGTTTTGGATACAGCGCTTTTTTCCTGCATTTCCGGTGCAGCTTTGCGGATAAAGGCAAGTACGGCAGTCGTATAGACAACTTCGGCAATCCCGAAAAGTGTCAGGTGCCCCAACATCATGGCCGGAATGGATATATTCAGACCATAAGGACAATACAGTGCATTTTCGGCAGCATCACGGAACAGCATCGGCTGAATACCAAATTCAATTGCGGCGCAGAATGCAGCAGCATTGATGCCGATATAGGAACCGATGGCAGAAGCGATCAGATTCGCATTTTTTCCTTTCAGTTTCTTTCGCAGCAGCATTGTAACAGCATAGCCGACAAAAGGCAATACAAATGCCATATTAAAGCAGTTGGCACCAAAACTTAATATACCGCCATCACCGAAGATCAGTGCCTGAATCAGAAGTGCCACCGAAACAGCAATACAGGCAGCATACGGACCGAGCAAAGATGCGATCATCGTTCCGCCGACCGCATGTCCTGTTGTACCACCGGGAATCGGAATATTGAACATCATTCCCAGAAAGGAAAAAGCAGCACCGACACCGAGCATGGGCAGTTTGACATTTGGAATTTCTGCTTTGACTTTTTTTATGGAAATGGTCCATACAGGAACCATGACTGCGGCCATAACCGCACAGGTCTGTGGACTGAGATAGTTATCTGGAATATGCATGATTAGCCCCCAAAATTTATTTTTTTGTCATGACAGATTTTATTATAGATACGAAAAAAAATTTTTGAAGCCGGGGTGGGGGTTATTTGTATAATAAAATTTATTGGATAACGGATTCTGGACTGATTGGCTTATTACCTTGCGGACTGTTACTGTAATTGTGTTTTGAATTTATTGTTTGCCATAGTGGCTCCTGTTGTAAAAAAGGCGGCATATCCTGCCGGTTATAAAAAGGACATGTTCATGGCATTCATTTTCTGGAATATGGCTTCTCTTTATGGGAATGGCAGTGATCAGCTTTGTTTTAGCGATTTTGATGCAAAAACACGGAATTATGTCAGAAATCCGACATTTTTGTAAGAATATATGTGAAAAGATTGTATATAATACATACATATCTTTTGACAATAAAAATTTAGATGCATATGATTATCTGGAAATGAGGAAAAAAATGAGTTCACTTCTGATCGCAATTATTTATCTCGCATTTATCAGCCTGGGGCTGCCGGATTCACTGATCGGGTCAGCATGGCCTGTTATGCACACACAGCTGAACGTACCTACTTCCTATGCAGGTATTGTGACGATGCTGATTGCAGGCGGAACAATCGTATCAAGCCTTTTCTCTGACAGACTGACAAGAAAATTCGGAGCAGGTGTGGTGACATCCTGCAGCGTATTCCTGACAGCACTGGCACTATTGGGATTTTCTATGACACATTCCTTTGCACCGCTTTGTATCTGGGCAATTCCATACGGCCTTGGGGCAGGTGCAGTAGACGCAGCGCTCAATAACTATGTTGCACTGCATTTCAAAGCACGCCATATGAGCTGGCTGCATTGCTTCTGGGGTGTCGGGGCATCCATCAGTCCTTATATCATGAGTTACAGTCTTACCGGCGGAATGGGATGGGAGCATGGATATCGGATCGTTGGGATTCTGCAGATCGGATTAACTGCGATTTTGTTTCTGAGTCTTCCGCTTTGGAAGAACAGAAAAGGGGAAGCGGCTGAAGGGACGCAGGCACCCAGAGCACTCCGGTTCGGACAGGCAGTACGGATAAAAGGGGTACCGATGATTCTGTTTACGTTCTTTGCTTATTGTGCATTGGAATCATCAGCAGGATTATGGGCCAGCAGTTATCTTGTACAGGCAAGAGGAGCAGATCCCATTGTGGCGGCCAAATTTGCCGCATTGTTTTATATGGGAATCACTTTCGGAAGATTTCTGAGCGGGTTTATATCGGAAAAAATGGGCGATAAGAAACTGATCAGAACCGGGATATTGATTGTTGCGGCAGGATGCGTTCTGGTTATGATTCCATTTTCAACAGATATACCTGCGCTAACTGGACTGATCATAATCGGACTTGGCTGTGCACCGATCTATCCATCTGTGATCCATGCGACACCATACAATTTTGGACGTGAGAATTCACAGGCAATTATCGGGATTCAGATGGCAAGTGCATATGCCGGGTCTACGTTTATGCCGCCGGTATTTGGATGGATTTCTTCCCTTGCAGGTATCGGATTATACCCGTTTTATCTGCTTGTATTTGTAATAATAATGTTATTAATGTCAGAAAAATTAAATCAGATAATTGAATAACCAGAGAAACATTTGAAAAATAAATTTCAGACTTTTTTGTCTTTTTATAAAAATAAAATTTATACCGATAGTATAATGACAAAATGATTTTCCTGTGCTATTGTATCATAAGAGTTAAAAAAACGCAGATGGATTTCTGCAGAAAGGAAGGTACGGCAATGTTTATTAAGACAGTAGTCAGAAATGCGGCAGCAAACAAAGATAGAAACTATGAAACCAACGTGAATCATAGACTTGTTATACATAATACCTGTAAGATAGCGTATGCAGAGCAATCCGCATATTCGGGACGATCTGTCATGGAGACATTGCGATAAGTACTTTCCATGGAATAGATGAGAGCCGTTTACCTTACACAGGTAAACGGTTCTTTTTGCGTGAACAGGGAAGCTTAATGAAAGCTATTTGTTCAGGTTAAATCAGGGAACGGAGCCATCAGGCTTTTAATATACAGTCTATGAATCCAATGGTTTTTTACACGGGGAAAAAAACAGGAGGAAGTAAACCATGTGTTACACAGAAATGCATATACCGACAATCAATATGGTGAGAACAGGACAGAATATTATGAATCTGCGGCAGGAGAGAGGACTATCGGTCAGAGACATTCAGGAAGTGTTCGGATTCGTTACACCACAGGCCATATACAAATGGCAGCATGGTACGGCATTGCCGACCATTGACAATCTGGTCGTTCTCGCAGCGATCCTGCAGGTACAGATCGACGACATCCTTGTCACAGATGAGGATATAGCGGCGGAATCGGAAATGCTTGGAGCATAAAGGATTCCATAGAATTTCATATTGACAGGTAAATAAAAAGCAGGCTTAGGCCTGCTTTTTTTATGAAACAAGATCAAAAGGTGAAATTTATGAAACATTTTCATTGAGTTCCTGATCAATGATATCGATCATAAGATCCGTAAGATGAGGATCAAACTGTGTACCGCGACATTTTAATATTTCTTCACGTGCCTGCACTTTGGTAAGTGCGGGACGGTATACTCTGTCGGAAGTCATGGCATCATAAGCATCCGCAACGCAAATAATGCGTGCAATCAGTGGAATATCTTCACCAACAAGACCATCCGGATAACCGCCACCAGAATACCTTTCGTGGTGCCACCTGGCACCCTGGGCAATTTCAGGCATGGCGGTGATGCTTTTTAGAATATTGTGTCCAATAAGGGGATGATCCTGAATAACATGGTATTCTTCAGCAGACAGGACACCTGATTTGCGCAGGATGGCATCCGAAATGCCAATCTTCCCGATATCATGCAGAAGTCCGGTCTGATACAGCAGATCGATTCGATCCTGCGGGAGTTTCATGCGTTCACCAAGTTCACAGGCGTATGTCGCAACACGTTGGGAATGACCCTGCGTTTTGTCATCTTTGGCATCAATTGCACTGGATAAAGCAGCCAGTATCTGATAGGTGAATTTCTCAAAGCGTTTCTGCTCGCAGGCAAGATCCAGAAGGCATTTATCAATTTTGTGTGTAAGATACTTATTTACAATAGAGGAACGAAGTGTTTTATCAATTCGTTGGATTACGATGCTGCTGTCAAAAGGTTTTGTAATAAAATCAGTTGCACCTAGTTTGAAACATCTCGATTCTGTACTGCTGTCAGTGTTTCCGGTAATAAATATAACGGGAATAGATTCCAGCTCAGAGTCTCCCATAATCACATTCATTACTTCATAGCCGCTCATATCAGGCATAACGATGTCCAATAAGATCAAATCAGGACGAAGCCTTCCGTTTAACATGGTGAGTGCATTTGTACCGGATACAGCAGTAATGATTTCCCAACGATCTTTTATGATACTCTTGATTACATTGATGGAAAATTCATCATCATCAACAACAAGTATTAAGGGTTTATGCTCCGACATTATGATTACTCCTGCATCCACAAAATGCGTAAGTATGGAAAAGAGTACTTTCCCTATCATTACGCTAACATAAAGATTATTTCATGAAACAGAGACAAAATCAATGAAAATCTGTATGAATTTGCGAGTAGTACAGCATTTTATTTTTGAATCTGACAGAACATGCTATAATAAGGGAGAAATGTTGGGGTAACTGATTTATTCATATGTTCCAAAGGGATGTGACAATGAAAAAGGAACAGAAAGTTAACAGTATTATTCTTGTAAGCTTACTTATATGTATGGCTGTCGTTTTGGTGGCAGGGGCGAAAATGCCTGGCAAGGATAATGTTCTGATGCAGATCAGAAAGCCGATCAGTCTGTCCACAAACTGGATCGATTCAGATACGGGAAAAGGTCTGACACAGAATATGATATCTATTGGGCGGGGGCAGACACGCGTTATTAAGCATATAATACCGGATTCGGCGGCAAATTGTATGTATTTGTGCGTCTGGAATTCTGACCTCCATATTACAGCATCCGTTTCTGATGTGGTCGTATCAGAAATGGGCAGAAATGTTGGATTGGTCTTTGGGAAGGAAAACGGTGGATTATGGCAGATGATCCCGCTTCGGGGGACAGAGGCCGGGGAAATGCTTACGCTTTCGATACAGAATCCTGGCATGACGCATTTTTTTTATTTTGATACCATATATTACGGAACTTACAATGATATTCAGTTTGGCTTGATGAGCAGAGGCATATTATATACATTGGAAATGCTATTTATCTTTCTGATTGGAATTCTTTTGCTGATCTATTCGCTGGTACTTAGAAAATACAGATTATTAGGATATTATCATTCCCTGTTCCTGCTTTCCCTTCTGGCTATTGATACAGGTATATGGCTCTTATGCAATTCTGATATGCTGCAGTTCCTGTCGGGGAATCCCTCGCTGCGGTATCTTATGGCATGTCTTACGTTCTATACACTTCCGATTCTGATGATGCTCTTTTTTCTGGAAAGCCCGGGGAGCGGTGAGATGTTTCTGTGCTATATGATCACGGCATATATGTGCTGGATTATTATTGCACTGTGCCTGTATATGCTGAATATTCTGCCGCTTGCAATATCAGTTGTCACGGTACATTTTTTTGTTATTGGTATGATTCTGATTTTTACCGGTTTGTGTATCAGGAATTATCAAAAGAGTCACAGCAGATATATTTTATGGACGATGATCAGTTTCCTGATTCTTGCAGCAGGGGCAGTACTGAGTATCGTACAATTTTATATTGCTGAGACAGAAGATAATTCATTCTATTTCAGAACAGCATTTGTGATATTTCTGATCGTCATGATTAATTCTAATGTAAAAGAGAGTATAAAGTCTTTCACTGACAAACGTGCATTTGGGCATTATAAAAGACTGGCCTGTATTGATCCTGTAACAGGTGGAAATACCAGAATGTTTTTTGCGGAAAAAATCAGGGAATATCCTGTTATAAACCGCTATTTTCTGCATATGAATCTGTTACAGTTCAAGGTTATCAATCAGGTACTGGGAAGGACAGTATGTGATCGTTTTCTATGTGATATTTATCAGGAACTGGAAAAGAAAATCACAGACAGGGAAGTGCTGTGCAACCTTGGAAATGCAGCATTTGGAATGTATCTGGAAGCTGGAAATGAAGAAATGATACATAAAAGGTGCACGGAATTTGCAGAATCGGTGCATCATACGATACAGAAAAGCAAAATTCAGATTATTGTTAATCCGCAGTTCTGTCTGACACCTGTTTTGAATCTTACAGAGAAGGCAGATCTGAATGAACTGCAGGATCATGCACTGATGGCGAGGAATAATCCACTTGCCAGATACTGGCAGGATGTAAACTGTTATGTATATAACAGGGCGTGCAGAGAGCAGCTTCTGCGTGATAAAGAGCTGGAAGATAAGCTTGACAGAGCAATTGCAGAGCATGAGATTGTGGTATACCTGCAGCCAAAGGTTGCAGTTTCAGGGCATGGAGCAGCCAGTGCTGAAGCACTGGCAAGGTGGAAGGATCTGGAAAAGGGTATTATTTCTCCGGCAGAATTCATCCCTGTTTTTGAACGTAATGGAATGATTTCAAGGATTGACCTTTGCATTTTTGAACAGGTATGTGAGCTGATTAACCGTTGGGTTGCAAAAGCCGGAACATCACCGGTAATTTCTGTTAATATTTCGAAAGCAGCGATCCAAAATCCGGATTTTTTTGCAAAGTATGTTGCGATTGCGCAAAAAACGAAGGTACCTGCAAACTATCTTGAATTTGAACTGACAGAAAGTACAGCGTACGAAAATTATGATATGATCAGAAAAATTCTGGCAGATATCCATCAGATCGGAGCAAGCTGCTCAATGGATGATTTTGGAAAATCATATTCCAATATTAATGCGCTTGCATCGCTGGATTTTAGCACAGTCAAAATGGATAAGTGCTTTTTTGATGATGGATTTCCGCAGGATGCAAAGAAAAAACAGCTGGTTTCCGGAACCCTTCAGCTGCTGAAAAGCCTTGATCTGGAAGTTGTTGCGGAAGGAATAGAGAAAAAGGAACAGGTAGATTCTCTTATACAGCTTGGCTGCGACAGTATTCAGGGATTCTATTTCGCAAAACCAATGCCGATAGCAGAATATGAACATTATATAAAGATAGGAATGAGACAGCAGAAGGAGAAAAAATGAATATGAATATGACAGAAAGCATATTGATCC
The DNA here is from genome assembly GCA_017996845.1 of Butyrivibrio sp. Next base: position 11,809 of record JAGOGF010000017.1, on the reverse strand, counting down.
AAAATACAACACAGGCACAGAGAGAAAAAATTGTGCAGGATTCACTCGGGATAACAGATGGGTTTTGTGATGGCTGTGCGAGTGGTTTGATTGATATGTATGATGATTATATATATGGAGAAAGAGAATTGAGTGAGATCAATCATTCTTTTAGGGCAGCGTATGTAACAGGGGATCAGGATAAGGGAGAAATACAAAGCAGTTGTTCAATGCAGTAAAGCCCTTATGCGCAGTAAAATGGTAAAATCGGTATGATTTACATGGGAAAATAACGGATTGGAGTCTAAAAAGTGAATGAAGTATCACAGTATCTGATCTGGAGTATTGAACTGATCATCTTAATAATGATTGCAGGATATCTGATCGGATTATTTGATCATTTGCTTGAAAAGCTCCTTATAGCGATGACAGGAGGAACTTTTGCCTGTCTTTTTATTAATTACCTGACGTTTCCAGGTGTGATTTTGCATGAGTTGAGTCATGCTTTACTGGCATTGATGACCGGAGCGGAAATCACGCATATTCGCTTTTTCTCTCCAGATGGCAATTCTCTTGGCTCTGTATCCATCCGCCCACGCGGAAACTTTTTTACGAAGAGTTTACAGCGGGGGTTTTCTGCTCTGGCACCTGCATTTTGCAGTTTGCTTTGGCTTTATTTTTTGCGTAGATATTTGTATCCATATGCACTGGATCGTCCATTGATGATGTTCTTTTTTGCCTATCTGTGCATTGCAGTTATTCTCCATGCAAGTCTTTCAGATGCAGATATTCTGGTAGGATTAAAGGGAATTCCGGGATGTCTGATTGTGGTTTTCCTGATTTTATATATTGGGAAAATTTATCCGGGAAGCTTTTTTTTGAAGTGTTTCCGCATGGATCCATTTGCATGGATAACAGTGCTGATCAGGTAATTTTAGTTTGTTATTACAAATGTTTTTATACTATCAGGAACTGTTTTATTAATTTTGGAATGTTATAATTTTTATGCAGCAAACCATATGGATTAATCCATTTTTATACAGAAAGGAGAACAAAATAATGAGAATGCTTACAGAAGAGGTTATTGACAGGTAACTGAATAGGCGGGGCCGCAGGGAGTAAGATACCGGTTGGCCCTGTTACAGAATCTCATGATGCTTAAACGGCGACACATCTTTCAGAAGATGTGCAAATTTTGTGCTCTGGTGTGAACAAGATACCGCAGAAATGGTCATTGGGACTGTTTTTGCGGTATCTTTATGCATATCTCACAAAAAATCTACAAAATTTTTCATGCAGGAGGTTTGCGACGGAGCACAAATCTCGCTGATTACAGATAAGATAATTATTATCTGTGCTTTCATAAATAATGCTTCGACATGGAGAAAGAGATGAAGGGATTAATTATTGCGGTACATCGTGACCGTTATGAAGTTGAAGTGAATAAGAAACAGATTTATGCAAAACTGAAAGCAGGAGTTTATTATTCGGATAAATATGCAGAAGAGTTTCCGACAGTCGGTGATTATGTAGAACTGGAATATAATAATATGGGAGACAGTCTGATCACAGCAACCATGGAACGCAGGACCTGCTTTACGAGAAAGGATCCCGATGACGGGCAGGGAGAGCAGACAATTGCCGCCAATTTTGATTATGTTTTTATCATGATGTCACTGAACCATGACTTTAATTTAAAGAGACTGGAGCGTTATCTGACAGAAGCGTGGCAGAGTGGTGCCCAGCCTGTTGTTGTACTCACGAAGGCAGATATTGCAGAAGATGTATCCGAAAAGGTTCAATTGGCACAAAGCAGCACAATAGGAGCGGATGTCTGCGCGGTCAGTGCGGTTACAGGACAGGGAATGGATGCGCTTTCAAAGTATTTTCGGCCTGGTATGGTAATTGTTTTTCTGGGATCATCAGGCGTCGGCAAATCGACATTTACCAATTTTCTGGCGGGTGATGAGGTTATGCAGACAAAGGGAATTCGCGAAGATGATTCCAGAGGACATCATACAACAACCTACAGACAGATGGTGGTACTTCCATCCGGAGTCAGGATCATCGATACACCTGGAATGCGTGAACTTGGCATGTGGACAGTAGATGATGGAATTGAACAGAGTTTTTCAGATATCGGAGAACTGATCGGCAGCTGCAGATTCAGTGACTGTTCGCATGGAAATGAACCGGGATGTGCAGTCAGGGCAGCACTGGAAAATGGTACGCTGCAGGAAAGCAGATGGCTTAATTATCTGAAACTGCAAAAGGAATCAGGATTTCAGAAAATGAAGGCGCATCAGAATGAAATCAGAATAAAAAAAATGGAAGCCAGAAAAAATGCAAAAAATATGGAAAAGGAACAAAGGAAAATCAGATACGAATAAAGCATAAGTATTGAATAAAATGTATAAATATACACCATCCGGACTGGAAAACATTTTAAACAGATGGTAGAATAAATAAACTGATATAAAATTTACGGAGGAACGTACGAAATGAATATTGTCTGTTTGGATATGGAAGGGGTACTGGTACCGGAGATCTGGATTGCATTTGCACATGCAAGCGGGATTCCGGAACTGACACGTACAACACGGGATGAACCTGATTATGATAAGCTTATGAACTGGAGAATTGGCATTTTAAAGGAACATGGCCTGGGATTGCGGGAGATTCAGGATACGATTGCAGAGATTGATCCGCTTCCGGGAGCAAAAGAATTTCTGGATGAATTACGAACGCTGACACAGGTGATTATTATAAGTGATACATTCCAGGAATTTGCCAGCCCTTTGATGAAAAAACTGAACTGGCCAACAATTTTCTGTAATTCACTGGAAGTTTCTGCGCAGGGGGAAATCACAGGATTTAAGATGCGTGTGGCACAGTCGAAACTGGCAACGGTAAAGGCACTTCAGACAATCGGTTTTGAGACGATTGCAAGTGGGGACAGCTATAATGATCTTGGAATGATACAGGCAAGTAAGGCTGGATTTTTATTTAAAAGCACAGATAAAATCAAGGCTGATTATCCGGATATTCCGGCATATGAGGAATTTGAAGATCTGTTGGACGCAATTAAGAAAGTGCTGTAATTCCACTTTTACAGGTGCATATGGTATAATCAGATTCAGAGAGCAATCATCTGAATCTGATTTTTTTTGAGTCTGTTTCACGAAATCAGAAAATGAATGATTTGAGGGAAATGCATATATGAAAATATTCCATGATCTGGGTGTACGGGTCGATAATTGTGCGGAAGAAATTGACAGAAGAAATCGCAAGAACTTTCTTATCATGTCAGATGGGGCACTTGTTTTTGCTGCACTATCTTTTGCTGCCAGTCTTTTACTGTCCTTCTACCGGTCGCTTGCTGTTCCGCATGGAATTCTGTTTCTTTACTGCTGGTGTCTGTTCTGGGCGGCCAGGATTTGTGAGAAGAAAAGGACCGGACATATCCGCACGGTTATGTATCTGTGTTTTGCTCCGATCCTGGGCATGGCCATTTTGCTGGGCTCTTTTCTGGATCCGCAGAGATCTGCAATTACAATAATTATTTTGCTGTGCATTCTTCCGCTTTTTATAATAGATAAGCCGTGGAGAAATTTTTTGTACCAGCTGCTTTTCGCAGGTCTTTTTGTAATATGCAGCTATCTTGCAAAGACAAAGATTGTTTTCCAGGAAGATATGCGATATTTTCCAATTTATCTTGCATATGTGCTTGGCGGCAATTATTTTGCACTTGCCGATAAAATTGAAAGTGCCGAAAATTATGTGCTGGTCCGGAAAGAAGCGCAGCATGATGCACTTACGGAACTTTTAAACCGCAAATCCGGTGAAGAACAGGTGAAGAGCCTTTTGGAACAGAATGTATATGGAATATTTACAATTCTGGATATTGATAATTTTAAAATCTTTAATGATAAATATGGACATCAGGCGGGAGATGATGTTCTGTGTGAAGTTGCAAAAGTCATGCGTTCCGTTTTTCGGACGGTTGATGTGATCTGGAGACTGGGTGGGGATGAGTTTGCGGTATACGCTGTGAACATGAATGATGAAGAAGCTTATGTGAAACGCTTTGCGGAACTTCTGAAGAAACTGGAAGCGGTAGAAATTTCTTCCGGAGAGAAGGTCAGCGTCAGCATCAGTGCCGGGTGTACCATATGCCCTGCAGAGCAAATGGATTATGAAAAAGCCTACAAGGTCAGTGATCGGGCTTTGTATATGGCCAAAAAATCCGGCAGGGGTAAGATTATTTTCCTGCAATATCAGGAAGATAACGCCGGAGCTGGTGATAAGTCCGTGCAGGATACAGATACTACCTGCACAAGTATAGATGCAAGTCAGGTTGTGCAGAAAATTGGATGATGGGTCAGGGAGCAGAATGTTAACGGATAAGCAGGGAAAAAGAATTGACGAATATGTTTCAGATTATGTTCTTTTTGATCTGGAAACAACAGGAATTTCGGTCACGATGGATGAAGTAATTGAGATTTCTGCGGTGAAGGTAGTGGGAAGAAAAGTGACAGAGGAATTTACTTCTCTTGTAAAACCCAAAAGAGCGATTCCGTATGCGGCAAGTATGGTAAACGGAATAACAGATGAAATGGTTGCAGATGCTCCGGCGCTTGAAAATGTGCTTTCTGATTTCCTGAATTTTGCGGGCGGGCATATTCTGGTTGGGCATAATATATGCAGGTTTGATATGGAATTCATCTATCGGGATTGCAGAAATTTTTTTCACCAAATACCCGGAAATGATCTTGTGGATACACTGATTGTTGCAAAAGCATGTCTACCGGCACTTGCGCATCATAAGCTTACGGATCTTGCAATATATTATGGAATCAGTACAGATGGTGCGCACAGAGCCTTGAACGATTGCAGAATGAATCAACAGGTGTTTGAGCATCTGGGAGATGAAATAAGAAAGGGTACAGCAGCAATAAAAAAATGTCCCAGATGCGGAAAAATTCTGAAAATGCGAAACGGGAGATTCGGAACCTTTTATGGGTGCAGCGGATATCCCGAATGCAAATATACAGAGAACTGCTGAGAAACAATAAACTGGCAAGATACCGGAGAACGGTACAGAAAGAGGTATGAAATGGCAGATCTTTTTCACAGAGTAAGTATCAGGAAATATGAAGACAGAGAAGTTGAACCGGATAAGATCATTCAGATTCTGAAAGCTGCAATGGCAGCACCATCTGCTGCAGATCAGCAGCCGTGGGAATTCTATGTGGTTACGGACATTGAATTGATGCAGAAACTGGCAGTTGCAAGCCCTTATGCAGGACCGCTTAAAAATGCGCCTGCAGCGATCATTGCGGCATATCGTAAGAAATGTATTTTCCCGGATTTTGCACAGATTGACATGAGTATTGCAATGGAAAATATGTGGCTGGAAGCGGATGAACTCGGACTTGGCGGGGTATGGCTTGGAATCGCACCAATGAAGGATCGTATGGAGATGGTGGAGCAGATTCTCTCTATTCCGGAGGATCAAAGTGCGTTTGGCATTTTTGCGTTTGGATATCCGGCAGAAGAAAAAATACAGGAAAACCGTTTTGATCCGAACAGGGTTCATTATGTGACAGATACAGAGGAAGGATCGGAAGAATAAAATATATGAAGATAATTTTGCGGATAAGTGTTATTCTTGACGGATACTATGAAGTGCGGAATGAGGATGGCGAAGACAGAACCATGCTGCTATTTCATGGAACTGCTGACGGAGATTATTTTCAGGGTGAGATTCTGCCCGGAGGGGTAGATACCCAGGTACAGAAAAAGGGAGAATTGCGAAGGCTTTCTGCAAGATACATTCTATCAGGAAAAGATTTTAACGGAAACACGTGTAAAATCTTTATAGAAAATAACGGAGAAGTAAGGGAAGATGGAAAAATCCTGACTTGTCCGCAGCTCTTTACAGACAGCAAGGTTTTGAAATTCCTGGAAGAAGAGAAACTGACAGGGACGGTTGCACAGACACCAGGGTGCCCCTTGGAAATTAGTATTGGAATAGATACAGATATGGAAAAATGAGATTAGAATTACGCTTGGAGGAATAATGGCATGAAAGGCAAAATATCAGCAAGAAGAGTGGGAATGACCCTCTTTGGTGTGATTCTTGCGGCAATCAGTGTGGGATTTTTTAAAACAGCAAATTTTGGAGTGGATCCGTTCCAGTCTCTTGCAATGGGGTTATGGAGTAAAATCGGAATGTGGACAGGCTATGGAACTTTTTACCTGCTTTTAAATCTGTTGATTTTGCTTGTGGATTTTATTCTGGACAGACACTATATCGGACTTGCAACTTTTATTAATATGTTTCTGGTGGGATATATTGTAGATGCATCAACGCAGGTATTGAAAATATTAGTACCACAACCCGGGATTGTTTTGAGAATTATATTTATGGCAATCGGAATTGTCGCGATGTGTTTTGCATCGGCTTTCTATTATACTTCTGATCTGGGCGTTTCGACTTATGATGCGATTCCGCTTTTTTTAGCCAAAAAAGGGATTGGAAAATTCCGTTACATCAGAATCATATCAGATATGATCTGTGTGGCAGTCGGATTCGGATGTGGTGTTACGATTGGTATCGGAACCGTATTTACTGCATTTTTCATGGGACCTTTAATTGATGTATTTAATGTACACTGTGCGCAGCCTTTTCTGAAAGCAAAGGAATAGCAGCTGGAAAAATTCTCCGGAAGCGGATATTCCCTGAGTTGAAGTTACAGCGATATAAGAAATATAGCAGGCAGCATATCATTTGATTTGAAAATGATGTGCTGCGTTTTGAATTAATAATGCATAAAAAAATACAATAATTTTTTTTTATTGTTTGCGCAGGAAAAGTAAATATGCACAGGTGAGTCATATTCATGTTGAAACATAACAAATTTTACATGGAAAAAACCGATTTTTAAAAATGAATTGCAGGTAAAATAATGAAAATATACAAACTGTGCAAAATGACTATGACTCATGTGTGCACATAGTCTATAATTGAAAATAATACACAAAAAACATATCATAATAACAGAAAGAGGTGAACACGTGGTCACAAGAGAAGATGTTGCAAATAAGGCAGGAGTATCGGTCAGCGCAGTGTCGAGAACCATGAACGGGAGAGGATATGTTGCAAAAGAAAAAAAGGAAGCCATTCTCAATGCCGTAAAAGAATTGGGCTACCGACCCAACCCGCTCAGTAATTCACTTAAGATCAGACAGACATTTCAATTATGCTATTTCACGGTTAATATTCTCAATTCATTTTATATGGATTCCTTTAATTTCATGTCTGAACAGGCTGCAAAAAGAGGATATTCCATGTTTTTGCTCAACCATTTCAATGCAGATCAGATGAGACATTTGCTGATGGATGGGATGATCCTTTCCAATGAAGCGGATGCACTGGAATTCCAGGATATTCTGGGAGAACAGTTTTATCTTCCGCTTGTAAGTACATCCTTTGGAGTACCGGTGATCAAGACACGAAAGATCCCTTATATTGATGTTGATACTTACAATGCGATGGAAATGGCACTGAATTATCTTTTTAAAATGGGACACACCAAAATTGCATATGGGACACCTTATTCTGATAAAAATCAGGTAACAGTCCAATCAAGAAATGTTGCATTTGAGAATATCATGCGACCGATTTATGGGAAAAAGCTCTTTGATTACATTTTATGTACAAATAGAGATACTGGCAGAAAAAACATGTATACACAGGAGTCTTTTTTTGAAGAGGGAATGAATACAGCGGATCTTTTTATACAATCGGGCTGTAATGCAACAGGAATAGTCTGTTTCAATGATGAGTTCGCACTTGGATTTATGAACAGGATGATTCGTATGGGATACCGGGTACCGGAAGACATTTCCATTGTCGGAATAGACGGCGTATCGAAGCGGAAATATACTTCACCGCTTCTGACATCGGTAGCACTGAATATCAAAGAGCAGGCATATAAAGGAGTTGATACGTTGATCGATATTATTGACGGGAAACGTGTCAATAGTGTTACATCGATCAGTCCTTATCTGTTGGAAGGAGAATCTGTTAAAAAGCTTTAAGGAGCAATGGTGCTCTTTAAATATATGTTTTCAGGAGGAAAAAGGATGAAAAGGAAAGTTGGGAGAAAGCTTTTATCAGTAGCACTTACCGGTATTATGGCTTTGTCGGTCGCAGCATGTGGATCAGCGTCGGCATCGGGAACGGGCGCAGCAGCGTCCGGAAATTCCGGAAATGCAACGGCAGCAGCATCCAAAAATCCTGCGGATATTGCAGGGACAATTACTGTTGGTGGTTGGCCATCCGGAGACGATGGATTCAAAGCCGCACTGACAGGCTTTAATGAAAAGTATCCAAACATTAAAGTAGAGTTCAATTTCACAGATACAACGAGCCATCATCAGGCACTTGCAACATCACTTGCTGCAGGAAGCGGTGCACCGGATGTTGCAATGGTGGAAGGTGCATATATTGCGCAGTACAGGGATTCTACCGCACTTGTAAATCTGAAGGATGCTCCATACAATGCAGAGCAATACAAAGATCAGTTTTCTGCACTGAAATGGAATCAGGCATATTCGGTAGACGGAAGCAGAATGGTTGCCATTCCGTGGGATGTCGGACCGTGCACGTATTTCTACAGAACAGATATTTTCAAGGAGTGCGGTTTACCGACCGATCCGGATGAAGTATCCAAACTGATGAGTACATGGGATGGAGTAATGAAGGTTGCAAAGGCTGTAAATATTCCGGGGAAAAGATGGTTTATGCCAAGTTCTGTCTATCTCTATCAGCTGATGTTCTGCAACAGAGATTACTATAATAAGGATATGACACTCAAGCTTGACAGAGATGGTGATCTGGATTGCCTCAATACAGTTATCGAGATGCGTAAGGAAGGTCTTGACATGAATGTTGATATGTGGAGTACAGAAGCATATGCTGCATACAAAGATGGATCCTGCGCTTCGGTTGCAACAGGAAGCTGGTTTGGCGGGTTCCTGAAAACAGATATTGATCCGGATGGTGCAGGACACTGGGCAGTTGCAAAGCTTCCGGGCGGATTACAGGACTGCAACTGGGGAGGATCTTTTCTGGTAATTCCGGAGCAGAGTAAGAATAAGGAAGCGGCATGGGCATTCGTTCAATATATGCTTTGTACGGCAACGGCGCAGAATCAGATGCTTCAGGCAGTAGATTATTTTCCGGCTTATACTCCTGCATATGAGGATGCTTCCATTTATGATGCAGCAGATTCGTATTTCGGTGGAGAAAAAACCAAAACACTCTGGGCTTCCATTGCTAAAAATTTACCGACGGTTTTCAATACCATGATGGATGTGACAGCAGAAGGCTGCATATACAGTACCGTAAATGCAGGACTTGACTCCGGACTGGATGCACAGGGGATCAAGGATCAGCTGGCCAAGGATATCGAAAGTGCAACTTCCGAACTGAAGAATCAGCAGATTCAGGTATATAAAGATGCAGGAATGTGGGATGACAGTACAAAATCTGTAAAAGAATAATGTAATTTGACGGAGCCGGCCTGATGGCCGGCTCTGTTCAGAAAGGATCAGTATGGCACAGACTTCGGTAAAGAAAAGTAATACACTGGCACATGCGATGTTCAAAAATCGGGTTGCATACGCATACATCGCCCCTTTTTTCATTCTGTTCGCAGTATTCAGCCTGTTTCCGATTCTTGCGGGTTTTGGATTGAGCTTTTATCGCTGGGACGGAATGTCCAAAATGCATTTTATTGGAATAGAGAATTATATTAATTTGTTTAAGGATCAGTTATTCTGGAAGGCACTTGGCAATACATTATTAATAGGAATAATTGCCCATATCCCGATTTTGCTCGGGGGATTGATTCTGGCTTATATTCTGAATTCAAAACTGGTAAGAGGCGAAAATATTTTCAAGACAATTTATTTTATGCCAATGGTAACGAGTTCAGTTGCAATTTCAATTATTTTTCAGCAATTATTCAGCAATAATTATGGAATCATCAATTTCTTTCTTGGATTTTTGGGAATAGATAAAGTGAACTGGCTGGGTGGAGACGGTTCACTGATCAAGGTGGCAATCATCTGTATGTTCGCATGGAAGTGGATCGGGTGGAATATGGTTATATATCTGGCAGGAATGCAGGGAATCAGCAATGATATCTATGAAGCAGCCAGAATCGATGGAGCAAAGCATACACAGATGATTTTCAAAATCTCCATTCCGTTACTTAAGCCGATCATTTTGTTCACTCTGGTACAATCAACCATCGGTATGTTCAATCTCTTTACAGAGCCATTCATTTTGACCGGATCAAGCTGGACAGGCGGAATCAATAACGGCGGACTGACACTGATGATGTACCTGCTGAATAAAGCACCGCAGGGTGGAACAGCATATGGATATGCATCTGCTGTCGCTTATGTGATCACAATGCTGATCATTATCATATCCATCATTTTTAACAGTCTTGCAAAAGAAAAGGAGGGGAAGAAAAAACATGCATAAATTCAGAAAAGCAGTTCTTTATATTATTCTCCTTTTGATCGCATTTATCATGCTGATGCCGTTCTATATGATGTTCGTCATGTCAACACTGTCGACAGATCAGATATATTCTTTTCCGCCGATCATGTGGTTTGGCAGCAATGCGGCGACTAATTTTGTCAATATGCTCGGGCAGATCAATATTCTGCGGGCATTTGGGAACAGCTGTATTGTTTCAATATCCTACACTGCATTATGTCTGCTTTTTTGTTCAATGGGCGGTTATGCCTTTGCAACGTACGATTTTCCGGGCAGAGACAAATTATTCGGGCTTTTGCTTGCAACGATGATGATCCCTTTCACGGCAGGCATTATACCTTGGTTTATGATGATGTCCAAAATGCACTGGCTCAATTCCTTTTGGGCACTGATCATTCCGGGATGTGCAAATGCATTCGGTATATTCTGGATGAGACAGTATTGTCAGAATAATGTTCCGGTCGGGTTGCGTGAGGCAGCCAGAATTGACGGCTGCAGTGAATGGACCATCTTTTTCAGAGTAATTATGCCGATTTTAAAGCCTGCCTATGCAGCCCTTGGAATCATGCAGTTCGTAAATACATGGAATGACTTTATGCAGCCGCTGATGATCCTGCGTGATACAGCAATGCAGACGCTTCCGCTGGCACTCAAATCAATGGTGTCTGACCGCGGTAATGATTACGGAGCGATCATGCTGGCAAGTACGTTTGCTGTTTTGCCCCTTTTGATTGCGTTCCTGAGTGCTTCCAAATTCTTCATGTCAGGACTTACGGCAGGAGCAATCAAAGAATAAAGAAAAAATACGCGTAAAGCGCAGAAATGAGGAAAGATATGCATATTCATTTTGGAGTAGATTATTATCCGGAGCACTGGCCGGAAACACGCTGGGAAACGGATGCGGTTCTGATGCAGAAAATGGGCATTCAGGTTGTTCGAATGGCAGAGTTCTCATGGCACAAACTGGAACCGGAAGAAGGAAAATATGATTTTACGTGGCTGGACAAAGTCGTAGCGCTTCTTGGCAGGTATAATATTCGTACTGTTTTAGGAACACCTACCGCTGCACCACCTGCATGGATGGTCAGAAAGCATCCGCAGATTCTGCCGATCGATCAGAGAGGCAGGGTCAGAGGATTTGGCGGAAGACACCATGACTGTCAGTCGAACGAAACCTATAGGGATTATTGCAGAAAAATAGTAACGCAGATGGCCGGTCATTATGCAGATAATGAATATGTGATCGGT
>JAGOGF010000070.1 GCA_017996845.1 Butyrivibrio sp. | reverse complement strand
GGATTATTGCGGACGTAGATGAATATCTTCTGCGCGGGATATGCAGTTTTCTGTCTGATAATCCGCAGATGGTATCTGCATTATACGGGATATCCATGAAAATATCCCATATTGCGTATTTGCGCAGTGATTTCGAGGCACGTGTGGATGAGATACTGCTGGGATACGGAATTACTCCGCAAAAAATATTTTTTAAATTATCGGAAACATCATTCAGCCTTTTCAAACAGGAAGATATAGATAAAATGTGCAGGATGAAAGAAAAAGGTTACCATTTTCTGATTGATGATGTCGGTATCGGATTTTCCTATTTATATCAGCTGATCAATGCACAGGCAGTCAGCGTAAATCTGAATGCGTCAATGATCAGGGCTGCATCGGAAAGTATTAAGGCGGGAGCCATGGTAAAGGATATGGTCAGAATGATACATGGTACGCAGCAGCAAGTCGGTGTGGAAGGTGTAAATACGGCATGGCAGGCTGAAATATTAAAATCTCTGGAATGTGATTTTGCGCAGGGAGATTTTTATGCAAAACCGCTTACACAAAATGAACTCAATCAGTATCTGACCGAACGGGAAAAAGAAAAGGAACAGGCAGAGGGAGAATAATATGCCATACGGTCTGTGGTTCAATTTATGCGGGGTCATTCTTGCGACAGCAATCATTTTGATTGCGCAGATAGGACGCAGTATTCCTTCTTTTCAAAACAGGATATTCAAAAGAATGACATACGTAACACTTCTGATCAATCTGCTGGAACTGGCGAGACAGATGATTGTTTTCGGAAGCATCAAAGAAAATACTGTGATGCGCATGACGGGAAATGTTATGGCATTTTCAGCAGGGATTCTGATGCTTACAATACCTGCAATATCGGCGCTTTATGTTTGCGGAATATTTAATCTTCAGATGAATAGGCAGCACAGATGTCTGATTATGGTTCTTCCTGTTATGTTTGAACTGATCGTGTTTTGCCTTGGAGGAGTCTTTCCCCGGATGTACGAAATTGGTGAAACGGGAATTATTTATCACTTTCCGTTTGCAGGAATTCTGTTTTTACAGTTAGGATATTATGCTTCATTTTCTGTTTATCAGGTCATAACAAAAGGGAAAATGCTGACGGGAGAAAAAAGAGCTTCACTTTGGGGATTCTATTTCCTGACACTGACAGAAATACCGATCCGGTTGATATCGGGTTCATCATCTTTTTATCAGTTCGAACTGGTTCTATGCCTCCTGTTTTGCGAATTCACATTGCAGAATCCAAGTGAGGATCTGGATCCGGATTCAGGATTCTGGAACAGGAATGCATATAAAAGCATGGTTGCTGCAGAATTCTCAATGCAAAAACCATTTCTTTTGATTGGAATATCAATAGAAAATCTTTCGATTATCAGAAAAACACTTGGAGCCGGCAACACAGAAATTCTGATCTCTTACGTGGGGAAATATACAAAAGAACTGAGCGGGCATGCAGATCTGTTCAGAACAGACAATGATTCACTTGTGATTATGGTTCCGAATACAGATGACAGTCTGAAATTTGCGGAGCAGATCAAAAAGAAATTTGGTGAGACATGGAGGCTGGATGATCAGGAAGTTATACTGTATGCGCATATATGCCTTCTGGAATGCCCAAAGCATGCACAGGATGTTCCGGAAACACTGCGTCTGATCAGTTTGATGACCCAGCAGGCCCGGAATCAGGGCAAAGACTTGATCACAATGGCTGAAATGGATATTTCAAGCGGCGAGCGGATTCAGGAAGTGGACAGGATCGTCAAACATGCACTTGAAAACAAACTTCTGGAGGTTTATTATCAGCCTATTTATACACCGGACAAAAATGCATATATATCTGCTGAGGCACTGCTGCGCTTGCATGATCCGCAAAAAGGCTTCATTTCACCCGCAGAATTTATACCGATTGCAGAACATAATGGAATGATTATCAGAATTGGGCAATTCGTATTAAATGAAGTATGTAAAATGCTCAAGGAGACAGAAGCACTCAATTATGGAATAGAGTATGTGGAAGTAAATCTCTCAATTGTGGAATGCATTCAGAGTGATCTGGCGGAAAATGTGATCAGAACACTGGAAAGACATCATATTCTTCCGAAAAAAATCAATCTTGAAATTACAGAGACGGCGGAATCTTTATCCGGAATGATACATGAAAATATTGCAAGGCTTTCTGAAGCCGGGTTTTCTTTCTCACTGGATGATTTTGGAACCGGATATTCTAATCTGATGCGAACATTTGAACTGCCGATCAGCATCATTAAACTGGATAAGTCACTGATTGCTCCGGCAACAAAATCAGCAAGGGCTTATAATGCACTCGGCGATATTGTCAGGATGAATAAGGAAATGGGGTATGAATGCGTCGTAGAGGGTGTTGAAACGACAGAAGAGTCTATTATGGTGCAACAGATGGGATGTGAACACATCCAGGGATTTTTTTATGCAAAGCCGATGACAAAACGGGAATTCCTGCAGTTTCTGAATGAAAAAAACACAGCATATACAAATGGAAAAGGGCGCTGATGCTTGCAAACAAAGGCACATCAGTGTAAGATAATGTCTCAGAAAAGACAAGCAGAAAGAGGAATAAATTCATGGCATTAATTAGGAAACCGGTAACTGGTATGAAAGATGTTCTTCCCGCTGAAATGCAGCTCAGGGATTATGTCATCGGAATCATTAAGGAAACATACGGAAAATTTGGCTTTACATCCATTGATACACCATGCGTGGAATCTCTTGCAAACCTGAACAGTAAACAGGGTGGAGAAAATGAGAAGCTGATCTTTAAAATTATGAAACGTGGTGAGAAACTGCAGCTTGATCATGCAAAGGAAGAAAATGATCTGACAGACAGTGGCCTCAGATATGATCTGACAGTTCCGCTTGTGCGCTTTTTTTCGAATCATCAGAGTGAACTGCCGGCTCCTTTTAAAGCACTTCAGATGGGTTATGTATGGAGAGCAGACAGACCGCAAAAGGGCAGATACCGTCAATTCATGCAATGTGATATTGATATATTGGGTGAACCTTCCAATCTGGCAGAGATAGAACTGATTCTTGCTACGACAACAACACTTGGAAAACTTGGATTTCACGGGTTTCAAATCAGAATCAATGAGAGAAGAATTCTAAAAGCAATGGCTGCTTACAGTGGCTTTTCTGAAGAAAGTTATGATTCGGTATTTATTACACTGGATAAAATGGATAAAATCGGAATGGACGGCGTTGCAGCAGAACTTGCTGATAATGGATTCACGCAGTTACAGATCGACAGATATCTTGCACTGTTCAAAGAAATGGAGAATGTGCATGGACTGGACAGACTCAAGTTCCTGGCAGAACAGTTGGGAACGTTTCTGGAGGAAGAAGTCAGAAACAATCTGGAAGAGATTATCAGCAGTGTGGAAGGTACCAAAACTGCTGATTTTGAAATGGTATTTGATCCGACACTGGTGCGAGGAATGTCTTATTACACCGGTACTATTTTTGAAGTCGCAATGCCGCAGTATGGTGGGAGCTGTGGCGGTGGAGGACGGTATGACAAAATGGTCGGGAAGTTTACAGGACAGGATACGCCTGCATGTGGATTTTCCATTGGTTTTGAACGTATTATCATGATCATGATGGATGAAGGATTTGCTGTTCCCGGGACTTCTGAAAAAATTGCGTATCTGATCGAAAAAGGGGTGCATGGGCAGGCACTCAGTGAAATCATTGCGCAGGCACAATGTGCCCGTGCAGATGGTCAGCAGGTACTTGTGGCACGGATGAATAAAAATAAGAAATTTCAGAAGGAACAGCTTACACAGCAGGGATATAGTGATTTTAAAGAGTTTTATGAAAAACCGCTCCAGTAACCATGTAAATATTGGCAGAAAAAAGTCTGAAGAACCTGGAATGTTTACGGTGTCGTATAGCATTCACAATGTTTTCAGACTTTTTCTGAATGGGTTTGCAAAGTGAAAAGGTCAGCTTCTGTTAATTCACATACAGAAACGGATCCCGGAATAACACGAGAAGCGGTACAAAGGGAACAGGAATATCCGGGAAGCATCAGGGGTTCCTGCAGGTAAGCAAGTGTTTTGGAATCAGAACCGGAACAGACGACGATTGCAGATTCCGGCAGGACGCTGAAGGTGTCAAGACCCTCTGAAAATCCTTTTCCGGTATATTTCATATAAGCTTCTTTTGCAGACCAGATTCGAAAAAACATTGCAACAGATTCTGCCGAATCCTTTTCAAGATCGGTGTAGAAACGTTGACAGATTCTGTCCCTGTTCAGAGGACGATATTCCTGAATGTCAATACCGACAGGGGAGGAAGCTTCATTGAATGCACATACCGCATAGGAACCAGAGTGTGAAAGGCTGAAGGTATAGGCAGGATAGTTTTTAAAGAAAGGTTTTCCATAGGAATTATAAGAAATTGAAAAGGAACCATTGTCAGGAGAAGGATTAGCGCTGTAAAATGCATGGTAAAGCAAAAGCTGTGATGCAAGACTGCGCAGCCTGTCAGTTTCTTTCCGGTATCGCAGAATTCTTGTCTGGACAGCCGGATCCAACAGAGACAGAAAGATCTGGTATTGAATTTCAAATGAGGACGTAGGCAGGCAGAGCCTGTCGGCGGCTTGCATTAAGTTTTTAACATTGATATAGTATATTATTATCGGTTTCATTTGTTCTCCTGAATGTATTTATTCTATATGCAAGTTTGGGATTGTGCAAGCCGGGAAGGTGGAATAAAGGCTTTGAAGAAATATACAACGGTAATTTTTGATCTTGACGGAACACTTTTAAACACACTGGAAGATCTTTGGAACAGCGTGAATTATGCCCTTCGTGTAAATGGAATGCAGGAAAGAACACGGGAAGAAATACGCAGATTTGTAGGAAATGGAGTAGAGCGCCTGATGGAGCTTGCCATACCGCAGGGAAAAGGCAATCCACTTTTCTCAAAAACATATTCAGATTTCAAGGCGCATTATTTATGTCATTGCAATGATACAACCGGACCATATCCGCATATCATGGATATGCTGAAGAAACTCAAGGAAAGTGATTGCAGACTTGCCATTGTATCAAATAAATATATGAATGCAACACAGGAGCTGAACAGGATGTACTTCAGCCAGTATGTGGATGTGGCAATCGGAGAGAAAACCGGGATACGCAGAAAACCCGCACCGGATACCGTACAGGAAGCAATGCGGGAACTGGGAAGTATAAAAGAGGAATGCATATATGTGGGAGATTCAGATGTAGACGTTGCAACAGCTGGAAATGCAGGAATTCCCTGTATCTCTGTCAGCTGGGGGTTTCGAACGCATGAGGAACTGTTACAGGCAGGAGCGACTACTTTTGTGGATGATCCGATGGAGATTGTGCAGCTGATTAATGCATAGATATAAAAGTAAACCGTGTAAACGGTTGCGGCAAAGCCGCAGAAAGGTTTATTTTGCAGACGATAGTCATACAGATTGTGGTTTTATTGATTTTACTGATTTTTTCAGCATACTTTTCATCAGCGGAGACAGCACTGACGACTGTCAATAAAGTCAGGATCAAGAGCATGGCAGATGAGGGGAATAAAAGGGCGAAAGCAGTAATGCAGATATCTGAAAAATATCAGAAAATGCTTTCAACTGTACTTGTGGGTAATAATGTTGTGAATCTGACTGCATCCTCGTTATCAACGGTGATTGTTACAAAAGTCTGGGGCGGGTTTATGGTAGGAGTCAGTACCGGAATCCTGACATTCGTGGTTCTTCTTTTTGGAGAAATTGTTCCGAAGACGATGGCGTCCAATAAGGCGGAAAAAATAGCACTGAGTTACGCGGAAAGTTTGCTCTTTATGATGAAGATCCTTACTCCGGCAGTATGGTTTGTAGATCTTTTTGCAGGATTCTTTTTGCGGCTGCTTCATGTAGAGCGTGGAACCAAAGTGGCAATGACAGAAAATGAGCTTAAGACATATGTGGATGTCAGTCATGAGGATGGCGTAATTGAGACAGGCGAAAAGGAAATCATATACAATGTATTTGATTTCAGCGATTCTGTTGCAAGAGATGTAATGATTCCCAGAATAGACATGTCCTGTGTCAGTACGGATGCGGGGTTTGAGGAAGTAGCAAATTGTTTCAGACAGGATATGTACACAAGAATTCCGGTGTTTGAAGAAAATCAGGATAATATTATCGGGCTGATTAATATCAAAGATCTTTTTTTTGTTAAGGATCACAGCAGTTTCCATGTAAAAGACTATCTGCGTAAGGCATATTATACCTATGAATATAAAAAAACATCGGATCTGATGATGGAAATGAGAGAACACACCTGGAGTGTTGCCTTTGTGCTGAATGAGTACGGTGCAACTGTCGGAATGATAACATTGGAAGATTTACTGGAAGAAATTGTCGGAGAGATTCGTGATGAATATGATATCGATGAAGAAGAGATGATCAGGGATCTTGGAGATTACAGATATTTGATTGAAGGCAATATGAAACTGAATGATATCAATGATGCACTTCATATGTTTCTTGATTCGGAAGATTATGATTCTATAGGCGGTCTTATGATTGAACATCTTGACAGACTTCCGTATAATCGTGAGAAAATAACACTTGATAACGGAATTATTCTGGAGGCACGGGGCGTCAAAAAACATCGGGTTGAAAAGGTATTGATGACAGTACCGAAAACAATGATCGAACCGGAACAGGAAAATAAGACAGCCGTTTCAGACAGACAGTCAGCTGCAGAAGCGGGCAGAGATGGCGGTTTACAGGAGTAAAAAAAAGCTTTTCCTTGTACATAAACTATGCTATACTAATCCAATGTATGAAAACGAAACATACATTTGGTTATAACGTAAGGAGGAACGAAAATGAAGCATATAAAGACACTTGCCACAAGAAATCTGAAGGAATCCATGAAAAAAGGTGGATGCGGAGAATGCCAGACATCCTGTCAGTCAGCATGCAAGACATCCTGTACAGTAGGAAACCAGAGCTGTGAGCAGTTAAGCAAGTAATCCAATCATAATTTGCAGACAGGCAGCGACACAATATCGCTGCCTGTTCTGTGCGTTTTAGGAAGTAGGTTTTATGGTACATGCGTATAAAAACAACGGATATAACATCGTACTGGATGTAAACAGCGGGTCTGTACATGTTGTGGACGAAGTTGTTTATGATCTGATTCCTGTAGTGGAAGAAATTCTGAGCAAAAAATACGGAACGGCAGCTGCACCGGAAAATGTGAATGAGCCGGATCCGCTGCAGCTCCAGAAAGAACTGACAGAGCAGATTCTGGAAAACAACAATGCATTCAGTGCTGAGGATATTCCGGAAGCAATTGAAGAAATTCTGGAACTCAGGGCGGCAGGGCTCCTGTATACAGACGATATATATGAACAGTATGTGGAAGAGTTTAAAAACCGGGAGACAGTAGTAAAGGCATTGTGCCTGAATATTGCCCACGACTGCAATCTGCGCTGTAAATATTGTTTTGCCGATGAAGGAGAATATCACGGAAGAAGAGCACTGATGAGCCTGGAAGTTGGAAAGGCTGCGCTTGATTTCCTGATCAGAAATTCTGGAAACCGCCGAAATCTGGAAGTTGACTTTTTTGGCGGAGAGCCGCTTATGAACTGGGATGTTGTGAAACAGACCGTTGCATATGGCCGAAGTGTCGAAAAGCAATATAATAAAAATTTCCGCTTTACCATCACAACAAACGGGACACTTCTGAATGATGAGATTCTGGATTATGTGAATAAAGAAATGGGAAACATTGTTCTGAGTATTGACGGAAGAAAAGAAGTCAATGACAAAATGCGTCCCAGAAAAGGCGGGCAGGGCTGTTATGATGAGATTGTCCCGAAGTTTCAGAAAGTTGCGGAGAGTCGGCATCAACTCAGATATTTTGTACGCGGCACGTTTACCCATAACAATCTTGATTTTGCAGAGGATGTAAAACATCTGGCGGATCTTGGCTTTAAACAGATTTCCATGGAACCGGTTGTTGCAAAACCGCAGGACTGGTATGCAATTCAGGAGGAAGATATTCCAAAGCTTGCAAAGCAGTATGATGATCTTGCAAAGTTTTATCTGGAACGGCACAGAGAGGGAAATGGCTTTAACTTTTTCCATTTCAACATTGATCTGGATGGCGGGCCATGTGTTGCAAAGAGATTGTCCGGATGCGGTTCGGGATGTGAATATCTGGGAGTTACCCCATGGGGGGATCTGTATCCCTGTCATCAGTTCGTAGGCGATGAAAAGTTTATTATGGGAAATGTTTACGAAGGGATTACCCGTCCCGATATTCAGCAGGAATTCAAGCAAAGCAATGTATATGCAAGGCAGGAATGCCAGAAATGTTTTGCAAGATATTACTGCAGCGGCGGCTGTTCTGCTAATGCATATAATTTTAACGGAAATATCAATACGGTCTATCGGCAGGGATGTGAGTTACAGCGTAAACGCATCGAATGTGCGATTATGATAAAAGCGGCTTTGGCCGAAGAAGAGGGTTGATGGAGGTTAAGTTATGAAAAGGTTTAAAGCGGTCATTCTGATGATCCTGATCCTTTTAGCACTTGGGGGACTGGGTTACATATCGTATTTCGGAATACAGAATTCCGGATCGATACATGATATCAAGCTGGGGCTAGATCTTGCAGGTGGTGTCAGTATTACTTATGAAGTAAACAGTGATGGGAAACCGAGCCAGGAAGATATGGCGGATACCATTTATAAGCTTCAGAAGCGTGTAGAACAATACAGCACGGAGGCACAGGTATACCAGGAAGGCAGTGACCGGATTGATATTGAAATTCCGGGCGCCAAGGATGCAAATGCAATACTGGAAGAACTTGGACAGCCGGGCAATCTCTATTTCATTAAAGAGAAGGACAGCAGCGGGAAAGAAAATTATACCTTTGGAACCAAAAAAGACGGAACCTACGGTTATGTTCTGAATAATAAAACAATTGAACAGTTGCAGGCTGATGGTTCCATTGTTCTTGTCGGAAATGATGTTTCCAATGCGGAAGCAGCATATGAGAACAGCGGCACGGCAGGAAAATCCGAGCCGGTTGTATCGCTTGAATTTACAAAAGATGGTGCAACGAAGTTTGCAAATGCAACGACGGAAGCATACAAAAACGGAGAATCCATCGGTATATATTATGATGGGAATTTTGTAAGTGTACCTAAGGTTGAGGCGGCAATTACAGATGGTAAGGCTGTAATCAATGGAATGTCGGATTTCAGTGAAGCGCAGAATCTGGCATCTACGATTCGAATCGGTGGTTTGAAACTGCAGCTGACAGAACTTCGTTCCAATGTGGTCGGTGCACAGCTTGGTTCCAATGCGATTCATTCCAGTCTGATTGCTGCAGCAGTCGGGTTTGCCCTGATTGTTGTATTCATGCTTTCTGTTTACCGTTTGCTGGGACTTGCAGCAAGTATAGCACTTTCTTTTTATTGCGGATTTGTGATTGTATTGTTATCAGCATTTAATGTAACACTTACACTTCCGGGAGTTGCAGGTATTGTTCTTTCCATCGGAATGGCGGTTGATGCCAATGTTCTGGTATTCGCCCGAATAAAGGAAGAAATCATGGCAGGCAAAACTGTCAAGAAAGCCATGGAGATTGGTTATCACAAGGCACTTTCTGCTATTCTGGACGGCAATATTACAACCCTGATTGCCGCGGCTGTACTGGGACTTCGTGGCACCGGATCTGTAAAGGGATTTGCACAGACACTGGCACTTGGTATTTTCGTTTCCATGTTTACAGCATTGTTTGTTACCAGAGGAATTTCTTCTGTCTTCTATAAACTTGGTTTTGAAACAGAAAAATGGTATGGCAGGGCAAAAGAGCATAAAAATATTCCATTTATCAAGAACAGAAAGTATTTTTACATTGCATCTGTTGTACTGATGTTAATTGGTTTTAGTGCAATGGCGTATCATGGTGCAAACGGAACAGGTATGATGAACTACAGCCTTGATTTTGTCGGCGGTACCGCAACGACTGTTACGTTTAATGAGAACTGGACAACGGAAAAACTGGATCAGGAAGTGGTTCCGAAGATTGAAAGCACAACAGGTGTAAAATCAGTTCAGGTACAGACAGTTTCAGGAACCAATCAGGTTGTATTTAAAACTACGACACTTGCCGTTAAGCAGCGTGAAGCATTAAACAAGATGCTGGAATCGGATTATAAGGTATCTGCGGATAATGTTGCAGCGGAGACGATCAGCTCCACCATCAGTAATGAGGCGACATCGGATGCCATTTCAGCAATGATCATGTCACTCATCCTGATGCTGATTTATGTCTGGATCAGATTCAAGGATTTCAAGTTTGGATCCAGTGCAATCATTGCGCTTGGACATGATGCACTGATGGTGGTAACCTGCTATGCACTTACAAGAATTGAAGTAGGCGGGACTTTTATAGCAGCTGTGCTGACAATCATCGGTTATTCCATTAATGATACAATTGTTACATTTGATCGTATCCGTGAGAACCAGCACAACATTACGACGAATGAACAGCGGGCGGAACTGATTGATCACAGTATTACGCAGACGCTTTCGCGAAGTCTGTTTACATCTCTGACAACATTCTTTATGATTATGACATTGTATGTTTTTGGCGTAAGAGATATTAAAGATTTTGCACTGCCATTAATGGTCGGTGTCATCAGTGGTACTTATTCATCAATCTGTGTAGCATCACCGTTATGGTATGATATGAAGAGAATCAAAAAACACTGATAAACGCGCAGAGCCAAATCTGCAGAATGCACCCGTGTAAGAGGCTGTACGCAGCTCCTTTCATGGGTGCTATTTGATTGAGTGAGGATTTATATGACAAAATGGATGGTAGCAGCCAAAAAAGCTGATTTTAAACATATAGCAGAGCAGTATCATATCAGCATGATTCTGGCAAGACTGATCCGAAATCGGGATATAACAGAAGAGACGCAGATCAAACGTTATTTGTATGGAAATAGAGATCATTTACATGATCCGCATAAAATGACGGATATGGATAAGGCAGCTGCTGTTTTGAATGAGAAGATCCTTTCCGGTAAGCAGGTTCGCATCATAGGGGATTATGATGTGGACGGAATTTGTTCTACCTACATTCTATTTTCAGGAATAAAGTTTTTAGGAGGTGCTGTCAGTTGTGAACTGCCGGACAGAGTTCATGATGGGTATGGGCTTAATGAATCACTTATAACAAATGCGATACAGGCAGGTACAGATACAATCCTGACCTGTGACAATGGTATTGCAGCGACTGCAGAAATTGCATTTGCAAAAAAACAGGGGATGACCGTAGTTGTAACGGATCATCATGAAGTGCCGTTTGATACGGATGATGCAGGTAATAGAAACGAAATTTTACCAGATGCAGATGCGATAGTTGATCCGAAACGTGCAGGGGAGAAGTACCCTTTCACAGAAATCTGCGGTGCAGTCGTGGCATATAAATTGATTCAGGTTCTTTTGGAGAAAAAGACAGGAACAGTCCTGTATACAGAAGAAGAAAAAACGAAACTGCTGGATGAGCTTCTGGAATTTGCTGCGCTTGCCACCGTATGTGATGTGATGGAACTGAAAGATGAAAACAGAATCATTGTAAGGGAAGGAATGAAGCAGATGCAGCAGTCCGGAAATCTTGGATTGAGAGCACTGATTCATGTAAACGGGTTAGAAGAAAAGAAAATAAACTGTTACCATCTCGGGTTTATTCTGGGACCTTGTCTGAATGCAACGGGGAGATTGGACAGCGCCATGCGGGCACTAAAGCTTCTAATGACAAAGAACAGCGGAGAAGCTGCGGCAATCGCAGGAGATTTGAAAGCACTCAATGACAGCCGAAAAGAAATGACTGCAAAGTATGTTGCCCAGGCAATTGCAGAAGTTGGAAAAACCAGTATAATTCCAAAGGTATTGGTTATTTATCTGCCCGAATGTCATGAGGCTATTGCAGGAATCGTAGCAGGGAGAATCAGGGAAAAATACGGCAGGCCTACACTGATACTTACAGATGGGGAAGATGGCGTAAAAGGATCTGCACGTTCTATTCCTGCATATGATATGTATCAGGAGCTTTCAGCATGCAGCATATTGTTTACCAAATTCGGCGGGCACAAAATGGCAGCCGGATTATCTATGCGAAAGGAAGATATCGGGCGTTTACGTGAAAAACTGAACGCATCGTGTACGCTGAAGGAAGTTGATTTTCAGGAGGTTCTGCATATCGATATGGAGATGCCGTTATTATATGCAAATGATAAACTGGTCAGGG
>JAGOGF010000002.1 GCA_017996845.1 Butyrivibrio sp. | reverse complement strand
CCATTGGAACAGAATCACTTTCAGTTTATACCCGGATGACAGCCCTGCGAAAGCACCATTTGTGGAAAGTGCATGATGAATGGTGTCACTGCACAGATCCAATGCTGCATGCAGAACCGCCGTGTCCAGATTTTTTGCACAGGCAGCTTTTCCTGCCACCAGCATAGCTGCCATAATCTGTATCGTTGCCAGTTTGGTATATACATAAGGAGACAGTTCTCTTGGATGTTCCCGAATCATTGTTTCTGCCTGACGCCAGCAGAATATCTGGTCCAGATAGGACTGCTTATATGCCTGGTTCATCGCACCCTGCACATTCTCCGTATACAGATACCCACCTTCCGGAATACAGCAGATCTGTCTCTGATGTCCGATGGTCAGTGCCAGCTGCAGCAGAAAGAGCATATCTTCCCCGATTGCAAGCTGTTCCGGAAACAGCAGGTCACCGATCAGATTCTTCCGAAACAGTTTTCCCCATACATGTGTATCGCTGTTGAGAATGGCATTTTCCAGAAAATAATTTCCAGATACCATGACCCTGTTATCCACATCCTCTGCTTTCTTGCGTCCCTGTTTTCCACAAAATATGCGATCTGTCTGTGCAATGAGTTCTGCAGTACTGTCCTTTGCCGCCTGTATCATCTGGTGCAGACAATCCTTTTCTAAAGCATCATCCGCATCTGCAAAGGCAATCCACTCTCCCTGTGCCATCTCCATCCCCAGATTTCGCGCATGGGATACTCCCTTGTTAGCTGAGTGTCTGACTCTGATCCGGTTTGTGTGATCTGCCAGCTGTAATTCATCACACAGTTTTCCGCTCCCGTCTTCTGCGCCGTCATCAATCAGAATAATTTCCAACTCCGTATAAGTCTGTGCCAGTATGGAACTGACACAGCGATTAAGCGTGTCCGCAGCCTGATAGACCGGAACAATAACCGATATCAGTTCATTTTTCTTTTTTTGTTTTATTCCTGATGTCGTATCATTAATCATTTTTCAATCCCACTTATGCCGGTACTGCCTGCCGCATCATATATGCTGCACAGCAGTTCGTAATTAGCCTGCGGCAGGATCACTGCTGCATCCGTTTCCACTGTTAGCTTGTGAACGCTTTGCTCACAAAGCATTACTTTTTCTGCCAGATCCTGTGGGGAACCTGTCCGGAATTTCCACCCGTTTATGCCTTCTGTTATCAGACTTCCTGCATTGCCCAGATCAGATACGATCACCGGCGTATGCATGGCAAAAGCTTCTGCAATTGTCATCGGAAATCCTTCATACCACTGTGTTGGCAGAATCAATGCTTTTGCAGCTCCAATCTGGAGCAATACTTCCTTTGCAGGCAGCAGCCCTGACATTTCAACCTTGGCAAGTGCATGTTCTGCAATATATTGTCTGCACATTTCCTCCTGCGGACCATTCCCACAGATTTTAAGTTTCGGAGCCCTATCCCCCAGATTTTCCCAGGCGCTCAGCAAAATGGAGATTCCTTTCAGTTCATCCAGTCTGCCCGCATAAATGTAATAATTTTCTTTTTGCAGACATTCAGCACCTGTCTTTTCTGCTGCCATGGAGAAATTGGGCTTTACAAAGACTTTTGCGGGGTCAATTACATTTTTTTGACCAATATGGTTCATCTGGAGCAGCTTATCTTTGTTAAAAGAAGTCAGACAGATATAATGCAATTTAAGATAGGTTCCAATCCGGCGATGGAAAGACGTACTGAACACACACAGCATCGTCTGCAGGCGGCTCCCCCTGTAGCAACTGTGACGAATGGCTGCAAAAAGGCCTTTCTGCATACATTCTTCACAAACTGCGCCGTCTCTGTAAAATGTTCCCGCGGGACACTGCAGACGGAAATTGTGCAGCGTCTGCACAACCGGTATTTTGCAGTGAAACGCCGCGTAATAGACAGATGGGCTGATCATATGCAGTGTATTATGTACATGTACAATATCAATTCCGGTATCCCTGATCAGACGGGTTACTTCCCGATATGTTCTGAAACTGAAAACTTCAGCAAAAGGCTGGCATATTTTCTGCCAGACATTCATTTTTTTTAATTCCTCATTGCTGCGCTGATACAGCTGAACATAATGTCCATTCTTTTCCAGCAATTCCTTCTCATTTGCAACAACGGTATCTTCACCGCCATGAATCTGATAATAATTGTGTACAATCAGAATTCTCTTCCTGCTTTTGTCCTTTGTATCATCCATCCCTGTACTCCCGCACTATCTCAATCGGTCCGCGATCCGTATTCCCAGACACATACATGCTGCAAGCATTGCAGACGGATGCTTCATATAGAAAAACAATATCCGATTCAGTGAATCTTCTGAAGTAACCTGCATCTGCTGTAGCAGTTCTCCCATATGTTCCTGTTTACAATAGTATTTCATCCGTCCCGGTGCACCTTTCAAACCGCTTCGCAGTTCATTTTTCAGTACCAGGCAGAACAGATAACAGTATTCTCTGCTGACCGCTTCCTTCGCAATTGGTTTTCTGATATCCAACGCATCATACTTCTGTGCCAGTATTGTCTCCATTATATTCCTGAGTTTTTGAAGATTCCGGTATAATCCGATGTCATAATGGTGCACCATGGATGCCGGGTTGAAATAGTAATGATAGTCATAGTGTTCCGACAAAATGACAAGCCTGCAGCAATCAAGCAGCGCCGGCAATACAATGACAACATCCTCACCCATCTGCACCGTCTGATCGCAGTAATGCATGTTCTGCAGAATCAGGTTACGGGAAAAAAGCTTCATACATCTGGACAGTGAAACCGTACGATTCTCATTCCCCAGAATATTCTGCAATACCTGTCGGCGAAGCTGCTCTCCTTCATATGTTCCGGGAGGCAGTTCGTGATTTCTGGGTTGCGGTAAGGTATCATCAGCATGATCGATCAGAAAATTACTGCAGATTATCTCATTCCTGCTCTCTGCATTTTTTTTCCAGGTCAGGTGCTCTGCAAGCGCTGCAACCATTCCCGGCTCTATCCAGTCATCACTGTCAACATAGCACAGATATTCACCGCTGCTGATCTCTGTTCCCGCCATCCATGCACTGACAAGTCCACCATTTTCTTTATGCAGAACATGAATCCTGCTATCCTGTTGTGCGAAGCAGTCACATAATGCTCCCCCATTATCCCTGGATCCATCATCTGCCAGAATAATCTCTATCTGCGTATAAGTCTGTCCGCACAGACTGTCCACGCAACGTTTGATATATTTCTCAGCGCCATATACCGGCACGATGATACTGATCAGCGGCTGCATATCAGTACTCACTCCATTCATCTCTTGGTACCCCGTATACCCAGTCAAAACCATAATATCCGGCAAAAGAGCCATTAACCCAATACTCCTTATCAGCCTTGATATCACTGTCATAAGCCATACTGTATTTATTTCGGAACTGCGGTCTGAGCTCAGGTACCGTAACTTCCACTGCGCCTTCTGCCTCTTTCTGACTCAGATAATCATATCGTTCATTCTCTTCCCTGTATATTCTGGCAAGATCTGCACCGCTCCCGAGGTAAGTAAAAAACATATACAGCAAAAGTATCCATACTATGGTAATCTTACCTGCTCTGACCAGCACATCTGCTTCCCGTACATCCACATAACCCTGCACACAGGCTATGATGAGAAATATTCCTGCTCCGAAAAGTGCTCTGACCTGCGCCTCCGGTGCCAAAATGAGGGCATAACAGGTCGCTCCAAACAAAAAGAAATACACTAGCATATTGCGCAGTTGGTGCAGCGGCGTCCGCTGACAGTACAGAATTGCCAGCAGAAACACGAAAATACAAAGCAGAACAAAGAACTGCTGCCTGATATCCAGCGTAATATTCAGCCATCTGGCAGCCATTCCCAGAAGTCCGGAATGCAGTTCCTCCTTATATCCACTCCTGATCGCATTTCCAGGTGCCAGTATCATGAACAGAAATCCGATCAAATTGCCAAAAAGTCCTGCCAGCATCCAGGGACGAACTGCTTTTTTGTTCCTGTTCTGGTCTTTCCAACTCAGAAATCCCCAGATCAGTACGAACAGAATACATCCCCCGGATGTATTCTCATTGCACCATCCTGCCCATATCCCGAGCAGCAGCATCCCGATTATTCTGCCCGCGGATCCCTGATCCGATCCAGCTGCAAATACTCGGAACAAGGTGATATAGACCATGATCACAGTCGTCGCAATCAGATAATTGCATGCCCCGGTTTCCCAGAGAACGGTTTCTGCAAAGGATACCCCAAAGATCCATATGGAAAGTATGATCAACAGATATGCTTTGATGTCATATTTTTGTCTGCGCTCAATATTGAGGTACATGCAGATGGTCAGTATGGTGAAGCACACACTGTTAAAAACATTGAAGCCTGCTTTGGATCCCGTAAACAGAAACAGCCGCAGCAGCATATGACTGGGGGAACGGCCGGTCCATGTCATATACTGCTGGTATTCCTGTCTGAAAAGGTCACTGATTCCAGCTGCTTTCCTGACTACGGTTGCATAGTTCAGATCATCAGAAAGCATCGGTGTCAGAAAATTATAAATCAGAATAGTAAGAAAGCAGATCAGAACAGCTGCTTCAAAAAGTATTTTTCGTTTTTTCAGTTCTTTTTCCATATCTGCTTATCCTTCCAGAAGTGTTTCAGACTGTCATATATTTTGCAGTTGATGATCCGATAATCAAAATCTGCAGCATGATGATGCGCATTTTGTGCAAATCTGTGGTAATCCTGTTCTATCCTGCGGGCTGCTGCTGCAATAGCCTCCGGAGAGGCATCCGTTTCAAGTGCATCTTCTCCAAAATGAACCGTTTCTCCGATTCCGCCCACAGCTGTTGTCACAACCGGAAGGCCATGGCTGAAAGCCTCCAGTATTGTCATCGGAACTCCCTCAAAATCAGAGTTCATGATCAGCAGATCAGACTGATCCATATAGGTACTCACCTGCTCCGGCAAAACTGCATAGGTGAAATGCACCCTGTCTGCAACCTTTAGCTGTTCTGCCAGTTCCTGTAAATGATCTCTCTCTTCACCATCGCCCACAATCGTCAGGCACTCCCCATTCTGCGTCAGTGCAATTGCACGTATGATGTCTGCTACACGTTTTCCTGCGGAGAGTCTTCCCACAAAAAGCCAACGGCCTGCAAAATCATGTGACTGCCAGCTTTCATACTGTCCGGGCAATACAATGGAATTGCCCGGCTTCTCCATGCGGTCCGTATAGGGACTGTAATCTCTGCGGCTGTCTTCATCGAGAATGAAGATCAGATCGGCCTTTCGAACAACCCATTTCAGATAGGCAGTAAACAGGTTTCTGATCGCCGGCCTGTTCCGAAAGAAACGAAACCCTTTATCCATATTGAAAAAACTGCCATGCGAAAAGACAACAAATTGTCCATGTGGCTGTAAAAGCCACAACGGTCCCATTGCTTCCGGTGTCTGAATATAATTGCAGTCTCTCCTGGTCAGATTGAGCATTCTGCCATAATGCAGCAATCCTTTTGCATAGCGCAGCCGCAGCGAATGTGCCGTATGCCCCAGGTTCGTTTCCACCACTGCTGCTGCAAAAAAATGGACCTCTATTCCGTCAATGGACAACTTCTGCCATTTTCCCTTCTGCATGGGGTCTTTTGTTACACCAACCAGAATGACATCCCGCATTCGTTCTGCATGT
The DNA here is from genome assembly GCA_017996845.1 of Butyrivibrio sp. Next base: position 71,042 of record JAGOGF010000002.1, on the reverse strand, counting down.
TCCGCGCAAAGATATGCCAGAAAATTTCTGACGCTGGTCAATTGTCCGCCAATCGGAAAATCTGTAAAATTTGTCGTATCATATATAATTAGCCTGCTGTCAGGTATCATCTGCAACCTTTCCGTGCCGATCATTTCTAATGGGCACCGCGTTTTCTGAATACAACTGCGATTGTCTGCAGCAGAATCTTAATATCGAGTGTCAGTGACCAGTGATCGATATATCTCAGATCCAGTCTGACCACTTCGTCAAAGTCTTCGATATCGCTTCTGCCACTGACCTGCCACATGCCGGTCAGTCCAGGCGTCATACTGATTCTCCTGCGATAATACTGATTATATTTATTAAATTCGTCCTCCGTCGGAGGTCTTGTTCCGACAAGACTCATATCTCCCTTGAAAATATTCCAGAACTGAGGCAGCTCATCCAGACTGGTTTTTCTCAAAAAGGCTCCTACTCTGGTCACACGGGGATCATTCGTCATCTTGAACATGAGCCCGTTCATCTCATTGTCTTTTTCCAGTTCCTTTTTGCGCGCCTCCGCATCCAGATACATGGAACGGAATTTGTATATCTTAAAGCGCCTGCCATTCCTGCCGATTCTGACCTGTGAAAAAAATACCGGTCCTCTGGAATCTGCCTTAATGGCAATTGCGATAAATGGTGTCAGAATCAGTGTGATCATCAGTCCGATGAGTCCCCCTGCCAGATCCATCAGTCGCTTGATCACCAGCTTCTTATAACTGCTCTGAAATCTTGTATAGGTCAGTACACTGTAATCACCAAACGTTCCGACTCTGGAACTGGACTGCATCGATGGCATTTCCAGACAGTAATGACAATTCACTCCCATTTCATCGTAGCCGGTGATAATATCTTCCAATACCCGCTGTGTCATATCCGGTGTATTGATAAATACCTCATCCAGTGCCATGGGCGTTGTCACCTCCAGCAGATTATCCTTACCGGCAATAACCGATACTCCATCTGTCTGTGTTCCGCTCATATCTTCATCAATACAGCATGCACCGACAATCCGGTATGTAATATCCAGCTGAGAACGAAGCCGCTCAATGGTCGGCTGCAGCTGATCTTTCTGTGTCAGTACCAGCACTTTGATTGTCGTCTGGTCAGAGGAGAAATACAGACAGAAAAATTTTTTGACGAGCAGATGCAGCAGATAAGACAGGATCATATTAAAAATTGCAAAATAACCCATAACCAGACGGGAAAATACGCTTGCCCAACTGAGCATATACAACAGGACCAGAACAACAATTACCATGATCATATTGTATTGTACAACGGCTGCAAGTTCGGTAAATGGTCCCCGTTTGAGAAAGTTTCTGTTCCAGTCAAAAAAGAAACTGTAAATCGTACAAAAGAGCAGCAGGAGCAGACAGGTCAGAAAATGAATATTCTGATCTCCCATGTCTTTGAAATTTCCAAACCGGATATAGGTCGCCAGAACAAACGATATGACAATACTGATCAGATCAAGCGCCCATAGACCATATACCTCAATAATCTTATTTCTCTGATTCATGCTGTTCCCCTCTCCCCCATTTCATCATAAACCTTACCAATCCATACTCCGGTCCGCGGTCTGCCCGCAGCATTGAAAAGCCATAAGCACCAAATAAAATCAGAATATAATTACGTCCGATGTATTCCGAAACCAGATGTGCCTCCAAAACTGTATAAACAGACATGGATACAATCATTACCAGTGCTGCACCATCCCGTCTTCTGGCACATTCTGCCAGCAGCAGAATCAGACACAGGATCCCCAAAGATGCCGGAATCCAACCATACCAGTAAAAAAGTCTGACCCAGCCCATATCAAAAAAAGTCTGACTCGTTCTGGAAGAAAACAGCTTCCAGCTCTCTATCGCGCCTTCATGTGTACTGGTTCCCCAATACAGTTCCTTGATTCTGCCATTCAGCATGCCGCTGATTTTTTGTGCCATCGTCCAGTCACACCATGTATATTTGCTGACAGCTGCAGACCATATGGAAAAGCTGATACACCCTGCCAGAACGAACATGCCGCAGATATATGACCATATCTGACTGCCCAGTCTGGTCTCATGCATCAGCAGTGCGAACAGAATGGCTGCCGCTGCAACCAGAAATCCGGTTCTGGAATCTGTCAGATAATAAATGCCATAATTTGCGCACAGCAAAATAAGATAAATATACCACTTCATCTTCTGATCATAGAAATACATTCCCAAAAGCAGCAGCATGATAAACATGCACTGCAATGCATTCGGATGCCCAAAGCCGAAAGTATACCGGGTAATTACACCTGCGCTGCGTCCAAAATCCTGTGTCAGACTGACTTCCCCCAGTATTCCTGTCACCGCCAGAACAACAATAGCAATGCATCCCGACAGTGTACCCAGAAATGTGACCTGCAGCATCCTGCGCAGTTCCATATGCTTACATGCTGCCACAAACAGAACTACACGCAATATTTCATTTCTTCCGCTTATACGATAACTGACCATTCCCAATGTACAAGCCAGAAAAATGACCACCCACTCTCTTCTGGTGTAATCAGAAAGAATTACAACAACAAGTGTTATTAAAAATGTGAACCGGAAGAAATAACTGATATATGGATTCTGGATCGCGCTCTTATCAACAATAACAAGTGCAATTTCAATTGAAAGAGCAAGATAAAACAATATCTTTCTGAGCGCTGGAATTTTTTCTTTCATATGATTCTTCACTTTCTGTTCCTTAACTTTCTCATCATATGGTGCCATGCTTTACGACAAAATCTTCCTGCTGTAATGTCCGCCTTATGTGTAAAAATCATCCATGGAGTGATCACCGGCATCACAAGATGATCATACTCCGAAAGATGCTCTCTCAGATAGTCCGGATAGGTGTCATCAATATCCACACGGCCAAATCTTGCATTTCTTCCAAAAATATCCTGACCAAGGACCAGTCTGTCCATTGTTTCAGCAAGAATCTCTCTGTCATTATATTCCTGATGTGCTGCAGCCTTAACTTTTATACCGATTCTCCTGGCAGCATTTGTTTCATGATATCCACCCATGTAGCCAAAGTGCCATCCTCCATCTGCCACACGAATGCTGCGCGGATCACTCACGGGGATCAGATCCCTCATACGTACCATTCCTTCCGGCGGTATATTATGAATGCCAAACACTTTTGTTCCGAGCCATTTGCGTTCTTTTTGCGGAATCTCCGGAAATTCTCCCGTAATGGACAGTAATTTCCCTGACTGTTCCTCCATATTCAAAAATCCGTAGAAATTCCGCTGCGCCAGATGATATACTTTTTCCTGATCAAAATTACGAATCAGTTCTGCCAAAGTTTTGGGATCAGGAATCTCATCTGCATCTCCGAAGATGATAATATCCTCCGGCTTTGCCTCCCTGAGTCCATCAATCAGATGATTTTTCTGAAAATAGTCCCGCTCGTGGGTAATTGCTCTTACTGGTGTATCACGGACAACAATATACGTAATCTTTGGAAGAAATGCACTGAACATATCTTTATTTTTTTCAAAACAAAGTTCTTTGGGTTCTCCTGAAAAAGTCATCGTTGCTTCTTCAATGATAAATCTGTCCACATAGGGATCCATGATGTGGAGCCTCAGATTTAAAATATCCAGTTCGTTAAAAAAAGGGATGCAGTCGTATACCATAATCCTCCAGTAATATATCACTTGTTATATATTGTTTTACACATTTTGCATTTCATATCTTTTGCTATTTATTCAAATCCGTGTCTGCTGCGCCATTTTTGAGATTTTCTCCAAATCAGAAATGGTCTGAGTATATTTCTGACTCTTCTTTGCGGTGAAACAAATCTCGGATAATTGTGGTTTTCACCCCTCCACTTATGAAAAGAAAACGGTTCAATTCCGGCATTTTCAGGCAGCATGTGTTCTCTTCCAAAATGTACTGCAACATCAATCGGTGCCCAGGTCAAGCCATACTGTTCCATTTCATTGCGGGCATGACAGCAGATAAAAATATCCTCATTATAATATCCATCGTCCACCGGTTCCCATTTCAGATGGTGCTCTGCAGGGAAACGCATCAGTCTTCTGCTTCTGATTGAAACGCTGTTGCCAACCCGGCAGACCATACCTTTGCTGTCCCTGTAGGCATAAGCATTTTCAGGAAGCGGCCAGGGTGCCCCAATATAATCATATTTCAGAAAATCATCTCTCCACAGTTCTGGATGTATGACAAAACCATCTGCGTGAACGATGAGTGCATAATCCGTATGAATATGATCCTTCAGTTCATACGTCATTTTATAGTTGAACGCATCAATGCTGTCCAGCCTGGAGGTATGACGATAAGAAATCCCGCGTGGCAGTAAAAATGGTTTTTTGTCTGTTATGAGTATTACTTCTCCAAAATCAATTCCACGCATGCTATAAAGCAGTGCCTGAATTGTCTCATATATATTTACACTGGTCATTGCAGCAAGTGTCACATTTTGCAGCTGCAGTTTCTTCTTTTGTTCCACTTCCAATTCTCCCTGTCAGAGTTGCATTTTAATACCATATGTTTTTTATAATGCTTTCCAGGTCTGGATCATTCCCATTCTTCGTTCCAGGGAACGCCATATCTTCCTGATATAAAAAGACGAATATATAACTTTTCTGCGAATAATCTGTGCAAAATATCTGACCATGCCTGGCCGTTTGTTTCTGCGCGCATATAACCGGGAACGCTTCTTATAATCTTCAAGTTCCGCACGGCACTGCATGGCAGAATAGAGATTGCCCCGCTTATCCTGGTAATGCAGAAAGCTGTATATGTTCTGTTCAGAAGACCAGAATCCATCCGAAACATTGTGCCGCGCCCAGTACTTTGGAGCAATGGCGTACTGCAGCGTCTTGCTTGTCATCGTGGGAAGAATCGCAAAAGAGGAATTAGACAGAATAAGATATCGCGCGTTTTTTATTGTTACGTAATCCTTACCCATATCAAAATGATGAATTTCATATTCCGGAAGAACCTTTCTGGCTGCTGCTTCATCTTCTGTCACAACCATAAAAGTCATATCCGAACGAATTTTTTTCATATTTGAGATTGCCTGCATCCAGTATTTTCTATCCAGATAAAGCTCCGGATGTCCGGTATACTCTCCGCCACGCATGTTGATAATACAGAGATTATCCCTGGTATACTCATGCGAGTCTGCTTCCGGTCTTACATGGAGCCACTGGCGGATTTCCTCCCGGTATTTTTCAAAATAACTTTCATCCTGCATATTGCCATAAAGAAGCGTATTATCCGGAACCTGATGAATTGCGGGGTTTGCACCACTTACATAACATCCGTTTTTCATATCATGAACAGAATTTCCCATATACAGACGATCATCGGCATCTTCAAAACGATAGTAACTTTTTTTCATATCTTCTGTTATTTCTTTACCAAGGTCAATGTCCATAAAATACATACCGCGATGACTGTGAAAAACATTCCCAAGCTGCTGTTGATTGGCTGATCCAAACTCGCAGCCTCTTTCCATAGCAATACATCTGGCTGTAACATAGCAGAAGAGCTGATTTCCAAGGCCATATCCTTCGATGAATTCCGTTCCGATCATAATCTTTCCTATCCTGTTTTTTTCCGTGCTCTGTGGTTTATGTTCGTATTCTGACTTAATCAGGAATGTTTCTTCAATGAATGATTTTCCTGCCCTCCAGGGTTGTCGGAACAATTTTTTCATCCTTTACTTCATAGATCAGATCACATTTCTCAATCGTATTGAGGCGATGTGCAATGATAACCATTGTTTTTTTACCATGAAAACTATTAACTGCTTCCATAACAGCTGATTCTGTTTCATTATCCAATGCACTGGTAGCCTCATCAAAAACCAGAATTTCAGGATTATGATACAATGCTCTGGCAATTCCGATTCTCTGACGCTGTCCGCCGGACAAGCGAACCCCTCTGTCACCTATTTTGGTATCCAGACCCTCCGGAAGACTTCTGACGAAACCGCTCAGCTGTGCCTCATCCATTACCTCCCAGATACGTTTCTCATCTATCTGATCATGTTCAATACCAAATGCTATGTTATCCCGTATGGATTCGTCTATCATATATATGGTTTGCGGAATATATCCGATCTGTCCAAGCCAGGACTCGTAGTTACTGAAAATATTGGCTCCATCACATAGAATCTCGCCTGCCTGTACGTGCAGAAGTCCTAACAGAATATCCACTATGGTTGATTTACCTGCACCGGATGAGCCGATGATACCAACCGATTTTCCTTTTGGAATGGTCATGTTCGCTGCAGAAAAAATATTTTTCTCTCCATCCGGATATGCAAAGGTTATATTTCTGAGAAGAATTTCCTGATTCAGGTGCAATTCCGGTCCCGCAATTTTTTCTTTTTCGGCACGCATCGCCTTATCTGTTTTCATGGATTCTGTCAGATTGTCATATACAAAGTTAAGGCTTGGTTCTTCATATGCAATCTCGGTCATATAGGTGTTAATCCGGTTCGCACTGGGCATAATACGCATGGCTGCGACTGCAAAAGCCATCAGCTGTGGGATCAGAACCGTTACATTTCCGCCTTTTCCAATATAGATGGCGATGAACCCCAGTACACTGGCCATGAATACCGTTTCAATCATATATCTTGGCAAATTATTCATCACAGTATAATCACGTGCCGTATCTGCCCCGATCTTCCCACTTTCATAATAATTATGAATGAAGAAATCCTGTCGGTTCAATACTTTCACATCTTTTAGTCCATAAATCGCCTGAATTCTCCATTTTGCAATCTGTGATTGAATATCCTGATTCTGTTTGCCTATCTGATTCAGTCTTGGCTTCAAAACTTTCGAATTGATTGCTGTCAGAGAAGCAAAAACGGCTATGATGAAAAAAGTCATCTTCCAGTTCACAACAACCAGAAAAACGCACAGGAAAAACGATACAACAAGTTCGGTCACGAGTGATAATATCGCAAGCAAAAGTGAAAATGTATGCGGAATATCACTGTCTGTAATTCGAAACACGGTTGGAATATCAGCACCAAGATAATCCTCATAAGGACGGTTCAGAAATTCCCTCATAACACGGCTGATCATATCATTTCTGACATGCGCCACAAAAGTATTCTGGACATAAGTCAGCCACAGCAGATAAATGTTCTTAATCACAAAGATGAAAATCAGAAACAGAAGCAGAAATACAATAATTTTGACATCACTGTCCAGATGCAGCGTATCCAGAAATTTCTGCACTGTTGGCATAATTTCCGTTATTTTCTGAATCGCTCTATGCAATGATGCAGGCTCGACAATTGCCTGTACAACCGGTACCATCATGGATACTCCGAGCGTTTCAAAAGCTGCTCCGATCAGAATAAATATACCCAGGAACAGAAAGTTCTTTTTCTGTTTGCGGTCAAAAATATAATTAATTTTATGAAACAGGCTCAGTTCTGCCGTCTCATTTGTGCTGTTTTTCTTTTTTCTGAAATTCATCCGGTTTCTCCGCTTATCTGTCTTTTTTGTTCTGTTTCAATCAACCTTAGTCATATCATCTGTATAGATATCTGTCATTTTTTTGTGATTCAGCCATCTGGATGGAGAGATTGTCAGATGGTCTTCCCCATGCTCTGAAAGCCACGCCCCCCACCAGCTGAAACTGCTGTTGGCAAGAATATGGTGTCTGCAGCTGCTCATCAGAAACAATTCTGCCGCATCAGCCTGATCACATTTGCAGATAACCGGTCTGTAATCCGGTGCACTGAAATTTTCTCCTGCCCATTCCATATCGTTTGAAAAGATATAGAATATTGCATCCGGATATTGTTCTCTGATTCGCTCCTGTGCTTTTCGGTAATACTCCGGTGTACAGATTCCTCCGAACGTTTCAACTGTCCCAGGCTGCAGATAGTCTCCTCTTCTGACATGCAGGCTGACAGACTCTGTATCCATTATCTGGTGAAGAATTCCTTTTTCTTCATCATTTTTCAGAATTTCATCTTTTCGCGACAGGAATTCTTTCAAAAGCAAATCTCTGACTTTCTGATCCGGAAAATATTGTTCACTCTGCCAGAAACCAACCAGATAGCTGTCTTTCATCTGCAGTACTATTGGATCAAAATTGCCATCCCGTTCTTCGTATTCCAGTGTTTTTCTGCCAAAAATTTTCCTTCTGACCCGGCTGAAAAAATCCATATAGGAATCCGTAGCTTCTGTTACTTCTTCCTGCGTAGCCCTTTCATAATTAATTCCAAATACTGAAAGTGCCGGATTCCGCTGTGAATCTTCGCGAAACCCGGTCATATCATCCATTTTCACTTCACGGTGCATTGCCTGTAGCTGCCTGTATAAGGCATACTGGAACATCTGATTGCCCAGGCCGCCTTTCATTCTGATAATAATCATACTTACCCGCACATTATTTTCTGTGGATAGAATGCACTTTCTGACGAACCGGTATGATTACGCCATCATTCACATCCATAAATATGTTATACAGTACCCTGCATTGCAAAAACATTTTCATTCTGAACTTCTGATGTGGATCTGCAATTTTACAGGAATAGATTTGTTCAAATCTGCTCCTGCATCCTTCAATTACCCTGACAAGCTCACACATATCTTTCTGATTGGAACTGTTGTGCGATCTGCGAGCCTGTGTATACAGCAAAAGAAGCTTTTTGTACACCAGATAATCGTGTGTGTCTACCAGATCCTGCCTTCCGATAGAACGCAGGTAACTGTCTTTGGCCTGATAGGCAGGAATCTGATCTGTCAGAATTCCACGATTCATTCCCTGATTCATGATACTGTCTTTCCTGTCTATTATATAATTATACATGGGCATGTCAATGAAGCATGCTTTCTTTACCTCTGCCATGATTTTCATGGTAAAAAGAATATCTTCATAATACATCTGATCTGGTAAACGGAATTTGACGAGCAGTTCTGTTCGATAGAGTTTATTCCATACGGCATTTCGAATCGGATACTCTTCATCTTCTTCAATCAGACAGGTCAAAAGTTCGTTTCGATCCAGTTCTGTTACATTAACCCATTCCGGAAGGTCAGAACTGCCGCCTGGGTGCTGTGCTTTGGGATCGTCAACAGATATACTGTGATGCCTGCAGACAGCAACCTCCGAACCGGTTCTGATAAGTCCTGTCAGCATATATTCATACATTTGCGGTTCAATATAATCATCCCCGTCAACAAAAGCAATATACCGGCCTGCTGCCATCTCGATTGCACGATTTCTGGCAATACCGGGTCCGCCGTTTGCGGTATGCATGATCCTGATTCTGCTATCCTGCGCAGCATAATGATCACAAATTGCTCCTGAGGTATCTACCGATCCATCATCTATTATAATAATTTCCAGATTTCGATAAGTTTGCCGCATGATACTGTCAAGACATCGTCCAATGTACTTTTCGATATTATAACAGGTAACGACAACCGTAATCAGGTCATTTGGGGCTTTTTCTCCGCTGTTTTGCATCCTCTGCATCATTTTCTTCATGCGTTCACAGCTTCCTTCAGCCACTGCTGAAACATCAGTATATACCAGATCTGTGGTCTCCAGACACCCTTTTTTGTGTATTCATCCCATATTGCCCTGACTGTCTGCGGATCCAGATAGCCATCTGCCTTCATCTGTGCAGTATCCATTAGGTTCTCAGCCCATTCGCGCATCTGTGGTTCTAACAGCCACCTTTTGATCGGAATGGAAAATCCCTTTTTGGGGCGATCAACCAGTTCCCTGGGAACATGCCGATACAGTACATTTCTGAGTACTTTTTTACCATTTCGCTCATCCCTTAAATATTGAATCGGAAGCGTCCATGCATAGGCTATCACATCCTTATCCAATAAGGGTATCCGCGTTTCCAATGATACTGCCATCCCGGTTCTGTCGACCTTGGTCAGAATATCATCCGGATGATATCGCAGCATATCCAGGAGCATCATTTCATGATTTACTTCCTTCAGGTAGTTCTCCGGCAGACATTCTTCCATGCCGCTCTGTTGTAATGCAATATGCTGTGTAACAGGATCCAGAATCGTCTGCTGTATCCGGCTTACATCAACCGGACCCTTCGCATATAACAGATGCGCCTTATCCCGCATCACCATATCTGAGGCAAGCGGACTGTTCAGAATGAACGCCCCGGCGGCCTTTCGGATCGGTAATGGTACTTTTTCCATTTTCCCCCAGATCCTGCTGATGGATTCATAAGATCGATATCCACAAAACAGCTCGTCTCCTGCATCTCCGCTTAGAGAAACTGTTACATGATTTCTGGTCATTTTACTGACCAGATAGGTCGGAATCTGAGAAGAATCCGCAAATGGTTCTCCGAACATCCCGGTCAGCTTTGGGATTACTGCTTTGGCATCTGCCTCGGAGATATACATTTCAGTATGTTCCGTACCAAGATATCTGGCGATCTCTGCTGCCTGCTGTGCTTCATTATAGGCAGGATCCTCCATTCCGATTGTGAAAGTACGTACTTTCCCAGGTGCCAGATTCTGCATGAGAGAAACAATTGTACTGCTGTCTATTCCCGCGGAAAGAAACGCGCCTACCGGAACATCCGCAACCATCTGTCCTGCTATTGCCTGTTTGAGCAGTCTTTCCAACTCATCCGCTGCTTCCTCTTCTGTTCCGGTAAATGGATGCATCTGACCATACAATGCCGTATCCATCATACTCCAATACTGCTTCTGCCTCGCACACATCTGCATCAGTCCGCATGGTGTATAAGGCGCTTCAACTGTCATGATACAGCCTGGCGTCAGTTTCCAGATATTCTCATAAATTGAGTCTGGCGCAGGAATATATCCATGCGTGAAATAGCTGCCCAGTACTGCAGTATTAATAGGATTATGAAACCCGTCAATTTCCCGGAAACATGCAATATCGGATGCAAAAACAAATGCACCGTTTACAAACCCGTAGTAAAGCGGTTTTTCTCCGACCCGGTCCCTTGCCAGGGTAATTGTACCTTTTTCTCTGTCATACAATCCAATTGCAAACATTCCCTTGCAGCGCTGCAGCGTGTCTTCTATCCCATATGCTTCAATTGCTTCCAGCAGCACTTCCGTATCACTGCTTCCGCGAAAGGCTGAAATTTTGCCGTCTTTCATCAGTTTGTCAGCCAGGTCCAGATAATTATAGATTTCTCCGTTATAGGTCATAACATATCTGCCACTGTGAGAAAGCATGGGCTGCGCACCATTTTCCGACAAATCAACGATAGAAAGTCTCTGATGCCCCAAAATCACCTGCCCGCTCTCTGATTTCCAGGTACCTGAAGCATTGGGGCCGCGAAGGATCATTCTTTTCTTCATGCGTTCCATATTCAGTTGTCCGTCACCCATGAAATTACATAGTCCGGCGATTCCACACATACTGTTTATTTCTCCTCTTTAGCATCCGGCAGGTTCAACCAGTCCCCAAACTTTCTGTCCCATTCGTCAGGTTCAAAGGGCTGTGTACCACCGCCATCATAAAACGTCATTTCACCAAAATATATCCTTCCATCCACTTCATAAAAGTCAACTCTGACATGAACCATATCTTTTGAAAGCTGCTCTGCCAGTACAATCATTTCCTTAACATGCAATGGTGCATCCGGATGAACCTTTGCATTTGGTCCGCCAAACCTGAAATCAAGCCAGTTTCCATCCCGGTCGAAGTAATCATATGTCGTTTTCTTATTTTTATCGTATCTGTCTCCGACAATCATCATCGCACGGACAACGCCGCCAAAGGTATAGAACTTATAATCACGCAGTTCCCCATATGCAGAATCAATCAGATATTTTTCTGCCATGATCCGGGGATTTATATTTTTATATGGCCATTCTCTGCTGTCATAATAGTAATTATAACCCAAATTCGCAGTCAGCTTCTGCCTTGCTGCTTCCCGATCAAACTGTGATTTATCGGGACAGATCACCACTCCCCCTGAATCATGTGTACATTTGAGCACAAACTGATCCGGCAGATTGTCAAAATCAATCTGGTCAAAGTTATCCCATACTCCCAGCGTGGGAACAACATACTGCGCTCCGATCTTTGCTGCAATATACTGCTTTACCTCATATTTATCCACCATCTTCGTGTAGCGCGGATCATGATCATGCAATTTGAGCCAGTTCAATTTCTCATTATAAGTTTTCGGATGACTCAAATCCGGAATATAATGCAGGCATACCCGGCTTTTCCTTCTGATATACTGTTCGTCAGAAAGATGATTATAAAACCCCATCCTGTTCAGATAGCCGAATCGAATTTCCTGATCAGTCAGAAAACTGACTGCCATTTTGAGTGGTGAACGCATGTTATCATCTCCCTCTTTTCTATATCTATTACGTCTATTGCTGCAATGCGACGTAATCGTAGTGCAGATAAATATCAGAAAGTTTCTGCAGATAGCTCTTGTAATTATCTTTTGTCAGCTGTCCTGTACCTTCTGCCATCCACTTGAGAATGTCTGAATTGACCCATTCTCCATAATGCCTGGCATCTCTGTAATTATCCAGATTTGCAGTCAGTTCCGGATTATCGCTGAATGAGAAGATTTTGATATTATCACACTGCAGCATCATCTCAATTGCGATTTTCTCCTCTTCAATCTGCTGTACTGCTGTGCCTTCACTATAAAGACTCCCCCATAAAGCGACGCTGTATGGCGGAAAATAATAATAAAAAGCAGTCTCCGGATGTTTCTTTGCAAGTGCGGTCACATTCTGGGCAATATTCGCCCTCTCAGCAGCCTGCTCCGCTTCACTAATCGGAATCTGCTGAACATTTTCCTGCATCTGCCCCACCCCTGACATCACGGCATCCCTACCAAAAGTAACCCCGTGCATCCAGTTTGCATAAGTATCAAAAGACGTGATTCCTCCCGCTTTTCCTTCCAACCTGCCGAAAAGCATGGGAATACAGTAACCGAATATCACATCCCGATTCAGCAGATATTTGGTATCATCCCAGATACTCTGATTATACAGGTACGTTGGATATGATCCCAGATCTGTCCTGGATGCATCTTTATCACTTGTAAGATAAGAATCATCGATGCAGCGCAGAACATAACGGATCTGATGACCGGCAAAACCATTTGTCAGATTATCATTGATTTCCTTATACATTGCACCTGAATAACATACTTTTATGGCATTTGCCTGAAAAAGGCTGTCAAACTCAGATGCCTTGAAATTCTCTGTCATGGATGTTCCGGTAATAATCGCATCATAACTGAAATGCTTTGTAATCCCATCGTTCTGCGAGCGTTCATTGTCCAGGGTATAAAAAAAGCCTTCGCAAGGTGCATGGTAATGAAAGAAAGGATCCAGATAAGCTACCATACCCGCCATCAGTACCAGAACTGAAAATACAATTATGAATAATGTCCAAAACCATTTTTTCGTTGTCATTCATTTCTCCAGATATTGATTCAGAAATTAAAATAAAGAAATACAGATACACTGCTAAGTGAAACCAGACAGGCCATTAGCATTACAATTGTTATTATAAGTGACTTTACCGTACAGGAATATTTTCTCCTGTAGCTGTTCTCACACAGCAGTGATATAGCCAGAACTCCTCCAAACAGAATTCCCATGGAAACCATAAAAACACCGTTATCCGTATACGGAATATGCAGCAGTTCCAGTGAATAGCGCATATGCGGGATTCTGAACAAACGGGCCAGATCTTCAGATACATTCATTCTGTCAAACGAGAATATTTTCTGAAGCAGATAGATCCACTGAGAAACAGAATCTGATCGAAACAGCAGCCATGCGAAGCTGACAAACAAAAAAGTAATCAGCCACTGCAACCCTTTCCACAGCTTGCCGAAAGGCTTCTGAATAAACCTCCCGATACAGTTAGCAACTCCATGAAGCAGACCCCACAAAATAAACGTCCAGTTCGCGCCATGCCAGATGCCGCTGACCAGGAAAACAATCATAATATTTACATATGTTCTGAATTTACCCTTTCTGCTGCCTCCAAGCGGAAAATAGATATATGTTCGCAGAAAACGGGTCAGCGTCAGATGCCATCTGCGCCAGAAATCGGGTACGGAAAGTGCCTTGTAGGGAGAATCGAAATTCATCGGCAGTGTGAAGTTCATCATGGATGCCAGTCCGGTTGCCATATCACTGTATCCGCTGAAATCAAAATAAATCTGAAATGTGTATGCGAACATGATAATCATGGTATCCAGGGAGGTCATTCCCGTAATATTGGAATATCCCCAGCTGACACCTTTCCCAAAGGTATCAGCTACCATGACCTTTTTGAATAACCCCACAGTAAAGAGCATCATGCCACGTGTCATATTCTCATACTGTAACCGATGCTTTGACGGATCCCGAAACTGCGGAATCAGTTCCTCGTGTGATGCAATGGGCCCGGCTAAGAGTTTGGGGAAAAAAGTAACAAACAGGGCATACTCCACAAAGCCATAGTCTTTTGTTTTGCCATAGTAGGAATCAATCACATAGGACAGCTGCTGAAAAGTAAAAAAGCTGATCCCCAGCGGGAGCATAATGTTTTTGAGTACAAAATCCGTTTGCAGCAGGGTATTCATATTTGCAAGAAAGAAATCATAATATTTGAAATAGAAAATAAGTCCAATATTAAAAAAGATTGCCACCGTCAAAAATACTTTTCTGTGCGTAATCTCCGGTTTGCATAACAGTTTTGAAAAAAAATAATTCACAGCAATGCTGCCTGCAATAATCAGGAGATAGGAAGGATTACTGAATCCATAGAACCAGAGTGACATTCCAAGCAGATACAGATTACCCGCAAAGCTGCTTTTCCTGCTGATGAGGAAATAACCGATTATCGTAAGCGGCAGAAACATCAATATAAAAAAATAGGAATTAAAAAGCATACACGACTCCGTTATCTTGACATGATCCAGTCAAAAAAATCTTTCCATTGTTCATTGATTGCGTCCGGATGATACTTCTGTTGCACCATTGCTGCCTTCTGTCCCATGATACGCGCTTCTTCCGGATGATTCATCATTCTCTCCAGACACGCTTCCATGTGCGGGACATCCCCAACCGGAGTCAGGAGACCGTTTATTCCATCTTCAATCAGATCTCTGGGACCTCCACACGGACAATCTGTAGCAATACATGGTATTCCAAGTGCCATCGCCTCCAGAAGTGCATTCGGCATACCCTCCTGATCAGAACATAATACGAAAATGCCGGCCTTTTCGATGTGATCTGCAACATCACCGATCAGCCCCGGCAAGGCAATCAGATCCTGGATGTCCAATTTTTCTGCAAGCGCAGTAAGTTCCTCTCTGCATTTGCCTTCCCCATAGAGCACAACACGGTAATCAGGATGCAATGTACTTACTTTTGCAAAAGCCTTTAATAATAACGCATGATTTTTATTTCGGTCAAGTGACCCGACACTGACAATTATTTTATCTCTAACCCCATTATAGACAGGGCGTACAAAATCAGGCTGGAGTGAATTGGGCAAAATGATTGCCCTTTTCTGAATCGCTTTTGGGAAAAAAATTTTCGCATCATTTGTCTGTAATATTACTCCCGCTGCATGGCGGAAGGTAATCAGCGCCATCATACGCATCAGTCTGCTGCTGTATTCTCTGGATGGATTGGATCGCACTGATACAACTACCGGAATTTGCATTCCATAAGTTGTCAGAACTGCCATTATGTTATTTTTTCCACTAAAAGACAGAATCAGATCCGGCTGCAGGTTTTTCCAGATTGTCCGAAGTTTTCTGCATCTGGCCAAAAAGTTTCCTGTCCTGCCTTTCATTTCTTCCGGCATCAACGCAGAAAAGACTCTGTGAATACCGTCTTTGCCGCAGCCTTCCGGTTCAACACAGCCATGACTTCCATCCGGGAAGAGAACTGCCTGTCCCTTCGGATCAATTTTCCATGTGCCATGCTTTACAGGGTATTCCTGCCTGGCAAGATACGTTGTGACCATTGTCACCCGATATCCGGCCAGATAAAAATATTCCGCAAGGTTTACCATGACATGCTCGGCTCCTCCTTTCTGGAGAGAGCCGATATACATCACGATATGCTTCTGCTTTTCTTCAGTGCTGATATTGTTCATATTCATACCACTGCTGGAACACAAAAAACGACCATACAATACCTGACAGATTCGCCCCTGTTCCAGGTCCTTCATCTCCTTTTGCCAGATAGTCGCTGATGAACCCTGACACATATCTGGAATCAAATATATTCTGTCTGAGCAGATAACTGGTACTGCTGTAATCCAAAAGTTTCGAACAAAGCGGTCCTCTCAGCCACTTGTCAAGCGGCACGGAAAATCCGACTTTGGGTCTTGCCAGATACATTTCCGGAATATAATCATATGCGATATCTTTCAAAATATGTTTTTTATCACCATGGTAATATTTAAAACGCTGTGGAATTTTATAGGAATACTCCATTACTGCTGTGTCCAGAAAAGGGCTTCGTGCTTCCAGCGAATATTTCATAGATGCACGGTCCACCTTGCACAAAATATCTCCCGGAAGATAAGTGTCCATATCCAAAAGCATCCGCCTGATCTGCCAGTTTCCAATCGGATATGTCTCTTCTACCGGATACTTGCATGGCATCTGTCCCCCTGCCACCAGATGCTCTGCTGCCTTGATATACAGATCGGATGCCATCTGCACCTTGGTCGCCGGATCCCTGTTTTCAGCAATAAATCTTGCATATCTGGGATATCGGTCTATCAGTTTCCCGTTTCTGACAGGTATCTGTCCAAGATAATAAGCCAGCATTCCAGGGATCTCCAGCTTCTGGGCTTTTGCAAGCTTCTCATAGAAATTGTATCCGCAGAAAAATTCATCCCCGCCATCTCCGGAGAGTGCAACTGTTACCTGTTCTCTTGCTACCTCAGATACCAGCATGGTCGGTATCTGAGAACTGTCGGCAAACGGTTCATCAAAATATCTGGGAATACTTTCCACCAAATCAAACATCTGTTTTTCGGTGATGGTAACCTCTGTATGATCAGTTCCCAGATGCCGGGCAATCTGTCTTGCATAATCTGCTTCATTATATTTTGCATCTGTAAAACCTATACTGAATGTCTTAACCGGTTTGTCTGAATGCTCCTGTGCCATTGCAGCAATCAGTGAAGAATCATAGCCGCCGCTCAGAAATACACCAAGCGGAACATCTGCAATCATTCTGTCCGCTACCGCCTTCTGAAGGTGTTTTTTCAGTCCGGCCTTTGCCTCTGCATAATTCTGTATCTGATGTACGCTTTCCCGGTCATAAACTCTATGTACATCCCAGTACTTGGTAATTTTGATTTCTCCCAGATGGAACTGCAGAATGCATCCTGGTTCCAGCTTGTATACATCTTCAAATATACTCTCCGGCGCATTGATGTATTGCTGATAGAGATACCTTGCCAGAATATCCCGTCTGATCACACCCTTAAATCCCGGACATTTCATAATTGGTTTCAGTTCTGATGCAAATACCAGGTTCACACCGTTTTGCCAGTAATAAAACGGTTTTTTGCCAATTCGATCTCTGACCAGATACACGTTGTCTGATTCTCTGTCGAAAATTGCAATGGCAAACATCCCATGCAAATGTCCGATACACTCAATTCCCCATTTCAAATATGCAGCAATAATTACTTCTGTATCGCAGGATGAACGAAACGGGTAATCAGAAAGTTCTTTTTTCAGTTCCTGAAAATTGTATATCTCACCATTAAATACAACGCTGATTCTATGATCCGGAGAATGCATAGGCTGATGCCCCAGCGGTGACAAATCCAGAATTGAAAGTCTGCGCTGTGCAAAACCGACTGCATATCCGTCCCGAAAGGGATAGATCTCTACCCCGCTGTCGTTAGGTCCTCGATGATACATCGTATCATTCATCGTCCGAAGTTCATCTTCTGTCAATTGATTTCTGGAAATATATCCACATATTCCGCACATAATGATTCTCCCTGCTGCAGACCTTATGACTCTCTGTCCTGCTTTACTGCGTATCCGTGATCAGCAGCGTTTCCCATTTTTGATGACTTCACTGAGATAATCTCTCCATTGTTCAAAAATCTTCTGTGCATTCGCCGCATCAGCAATTTCGCCTGCTTTCTTTCCCATCTCCTGTGCCTGCTTTGGATGATCAAGCAGATACAGAATTCCGTCCGCAAGGGCCTGTGCGTCTCCTACCGGAACCAACAGCCCGTTTTCATGATTGCGGATCAGCATACGCGGTCCCCCGCATGGGCAATCAGTTGCTACAACCGGTAATCTCATCGCCATTGCTTCCATCAGAGAATTGGGCATTCCCTCATAGTCAGAAGAATATGCAAAAACGGCTGCACCCGGAACCTCTTTTTCCAGACTGTCGCTTCCTCCCATGAGCTGCACAAAATTCTCCAGATGTAATTGTTCTGTTTTCTGTTCTATCCGCTCTCTTGTGCCATCCTCTGAATCCGGCCCGTATATTTTCAATACGTAATCCGGATATCTTACATGTACCTTTGCGAATGCCTCAACAAGAAGCGGCTGATTCTTAAAATCAGCAAGTCGCGCAACATTAACAATTTCTTTTCGTCTGCTGTCAGGCTGTGCTATCCCGATATACTTTTCAGTCAGCGGATTTAATATTATTCTTGAATTCGTCTGGAGTTTAGGTGCAAAAAATTTTCTGGCATCCTCCGTTTGAAAAACGGCTCCGGCTGCCCTGTCAAAATAACGCGCAATCTGGAGTTTATTGCGGATACCAACATAACTCTTTGTGGGATCAATACGAACTGATATCACAATCGGCACGCCGGTATGTCTGCAGGCCATAAGTGATCTGAAAATAGCAAGCCGTGCAAATGCAACAAGCACATCCGGTTTTTCACGCAACATAAATGCGTGCAGGTTGCGAACTCTGATCAGGTATCTGGACATTCTGCTCTTTTTCTCATCTTCCGGCATCAGTCCGACATGCACTCTTCTGACAGCAGGATCCGGGACAAATTCATCTGCATCTGTCCACTCTGTTGCAATCACAACTTCATAGCCTTCCTGTGCAAACTGATTTGCAAGATTCGTAACGACGCGTTCTGCACCTCCATGTGTCAGACAGTTTAAATGAAATGCAATTTTTGCCATTTGCTCATTTCCTCATGAAAGAATCTGATCCAATATCGCTTTCAGATCTTCTCTGTACTTTTCAGGTTTATAAACATTTGCTCTTTCCAATGCATATTTACTATACTTTTGCATTTTAGCCGGATTATCCAGGAACCGAATCATTTCACATGCAAGATCCATATCGTCCTTGGTAATATTCTCTGACCGCAGATCTTCCTGTTCACTCAGATCATGCATCAGGATACCATATGCTCCGTCAATTGTATCCGTTGTGGATGCTCCATCCGGCGTTTGTTTCATCAGCTGCTGCAGTTCTTCATCAGACAGCAGAATTTCTCTGGGTCCTGTCTTGCAGTCTGTCGCAATGATTGGTTTGCCAAGTGCCATTGCTTCCAAAAGTGAATTCGGAAACCCTTCGTGATTGGATGAAAGAATGTACAGATCACTTTTTTTCACATAGGGAAAAGGATTTTTCCGTACGCCTGTAAATGCTACCTTTTCTGCGATATGAAGTTCCCCGGCAAGCTTATGATACGGCTCAAAATTACCTGCTCCCACGATGATCAGCCTTGCTCTTGGATGAGATGCTGCCACAATAGAAAATGCCTTGATCAGATGCCAGAAACCCTTGATATAATCCTGTCTCCCAACGGAAATCATAATCTGCAATTTATCATTTTGATCCGTATCGGTTCCTGCCTCCTGCAAAAATGGAAAATCATCAATCTCCTCTTCTGCAAATCGCCGGATACTTTCAACATCCAGTGGATTATAGGCATACTGGCTTTTATGATAATCATACTCCCGACTCAGCTGTCTCATGATTTCTTTTGAGCAGGACAATACCCGGTCTGATTTCCTGCAAAGCAGTCTGACCTGTGCAGGATTTTCCATATCCGTTGAACAGCGCAGCCCCGTCAGTATGACGTCTCCTGCTCTGGAAAAAACGTTGACATAATTGGCTGAAGAGCCAAAACTATATGTAATATCAATCTTCCGTTGTCTTTTTATCTTTCTGACTGCCAATGCCCGCTTTATTACATTCAGCGTTTTTCCCAGTTTTCCTTTTTTCCCACCTGGAAGATCAATATCAATTACATCAAGCCCAGTGATATCGTAATTGATATCTTTTGAACTGAAGATCAGAATGGAAACATGATAATATGGTTCCATAAGTCTGGCAGTCTGCACACAGACACGTTCAAACCCTCCCTGATGCAGCATGGGAACCATTAGTAACAGATTTTTTTTATCATTCATTTTTTTCTCCATACCGGAGCGCTTTTTGCGAAGGCACACGACAAGAAATCTGCCCATGCAATTTCTCATCTGCAATACTGAGCGTTTGTGCTCCGTTACAATCTTTCACTTTTTAACCTGTCAGAAATGACCATTTTCATAAAAATAAGTCATCATCATTGCCTGCGCCTTTACATCAAACCCTGCATGTCTGATTTTATCTGTAATATAACCGGAGGAACCCATCCGATCCCCAATCGCATACGCCGCTGTCTGCTGCCGTTCTGCCGTCTGCATTTGCCTGTCTGCAGCCGTACTTTCATCCGGCATCAGATCCTTCAGAATCTTCTCAGCCCATATCTCCGGTGGCAGATCAATCGACATCCGGCTGACAAGCTGCGTTATATCCACTTCCTCTGTCAGTGAATCGGAAATCAGACACTGTAATCCTGCTGCCTGTGCCTCCACAACCGTTCCCGGCAGGCCTTCATATCTGGACGGAAAACAGAAATAATCCATTGCCTGGTAATATTCATTTACATTACTGCGGTTATTCATAAAAAGAACCTGCTTTGCAATATGCAGCTGTTCAGCAATGCTCTTCATTTCGTCCATAAGGCTGCCTTCGCCCAGAAGCATCAGACGAAGCGGCAGACCATGCATAATGGCATACTGATTTTCATCATCTTCATCCAACATTTGCTGTATCTGCGCAAATACCCGCAACAGATATTCATGATTCTTGGCATAATGAAATCTTCCGACATGTCCGATGATGACCGCATCTTCCAGATGCAGTTCTTCTCTGATTTTCTGCCTTACTGCAGGCTGATATGCAAACCTCTCAATATCAATGGCATTGGGTATTATCCGTACTTTCCCGGCATCGGTAAGCACATCCCCATACACTCTTCTTCCGGCCTCCTGCGTACAGGTAAAACGATAGTCAACTGTTTTTTCCTTTTGAAGAGGTCTGCGCAGAATATCTGTCATGATTCCTTTGATCCCGGGATCCGTTCCGCCACTTCTGACATGCGCACAGACAATCGGTACGCCGTTTTGATGTGCAATCGGAAGATAGATTGCTGCTGTACTGGTCATGTGTCCCTGTACTACTTTCCAAACGCCGTGATGCTCCCTGAAGAATTTCTTCAGAGCATTTTTATATGCCAGCAGATTGGTGCCGCAAAACCGGGGTACTGCATATATATTTCCACCCAGTCTGTGGATATCAGAATCAAAATAGTCCGGCTCCCGGACAAGCATCAATTCATCCGACGTCGGACATTTTTTACCGGTCTTATCCGGTTCACTATGTACCAGAAAATCAAATTGAACCCGCTCCCGGTCAATATGTGCATACAAATCCATGATCCTGCTCTCGGCACCGCCAAGACCCACTTTGCCAAGCACATGAAGAACCCGAACTGGTGCCTCCCGTTTCTCTTCCATATGATCACCATTCCTGTCTTATATGGAGTGTACAGTATGTACCGCCATATATTTTGCTTTCGCCAACAGATATTCCGTCAGATGATGCAACAGCGTACCGCGTACAGTCGGGTAATACAGGTACTCTGAAAATGGAATCATATCCGCTGTCTGAAATACCTTTTCATAATAGGTAAAATCCGCATCTTCCATCGTATTTACGTGTACCACAAAAGTCACCGCACCTATTTTATTGCTGCTAAGACTGTGGCTTCTGCTGTAGGAAATGGGATAAAATGTCATTCCCATCCAGATATAAGGCTGCCTCCCAAATCCATCTGTCATACGAAAAAAGCCATTTTGTTTCAGTGCTTTAATCGTATTTGCATCATAGGAATGAGAAGGTGCCATAAAAAAATCTGTTGAAATATTATGTGCCTGCAGAATTGACCTTGCTTCCCGCAGCATCCTGTCCTGCGTTTCAAAGGAAAGTCCGGCAAACTCGGATTGTCTGTTTAATGGGAAACACCCACCCTTACCAGTCGTATATACATGATGATATCCATGCATGGCAATAATCCAGCCCTGCTGCTGTATCTGTATGATCCGCTCCCAAAAATCTGCTCTGGGAGCATCCTTACATAAATTAGCATCTTTATTATCCGGTACAACACCGATCAGCGGTTTTATGCCATACTGGTCCAAAAGTGCCTTGAAGCGATCAAATTTCCGCCAGTCCATATCAGGCGTAATATCATCCATTCTGACTGCGATTTTCATAAATTTGCTTTGTACCACTCAATTGCGAGCATGATACCTGCTTTGAAATCATAAGAAGGATCATACCCAAGATTCTTCCTGGCCTTGGAAATATCCGCATTGGAATCACGAATATCCCCTGCACGGGGTGCCCCGAAGTTAGGTTCCACTTTAACGCCGAGTGCTTCACATAAATCCTGATATACATCGATCAGATATTCACGTCCGCCCGCTCCGATATTATAAGCGGTTCCTGCTGCTTCTGAATCGGCAAGACATGCACGCATATTTCCTTCTATGACATTATCAATATAAGTAAAGTCACGTGACTGACGCCCATCTCCATTAATTGTGGGAACTTCATTATTCATCAGCATCTTCAGAAATTTCGGAATAACCGCAGCATAAGCCCCGTCCGGATCCTGTCTTCTGCCAAATACATTGAAATAACGAAGGCCATAGGTATCCAGACCATACAGGGAATGATAGAGTTTCCCATATTCTTCATCCGTCTTCTTCGTCAGGGCATAAGGAGAAAGGACATCTCCTTCTGCGCCTTCCTGTTTGGGAAGCACAGTAGAATCTCCATATACGGAAGAACTGGAAGCATATACGAACTTCCTGACCCCGTTTTGTCTGGAGGCCTCCATCATATTCAGCGTACCGCGAATATTGATTTCTTCATACAAAAGCGGCATTTCAATACTTCTGGGTACACTTCCCCATGCTGCTTCATTCATGACATAAGCTGCGCCGTCCGTTGCCCGTTTGCAGGCTTCCAGATCCCGAATATCATCCTGCAGAAAAGTAAAATCCGGATTGCTCATAAATGGCTGAATATTCTCAATATGTCCGGTAGAAAGATTATCCATACATCTGACCTTACAGCCCTTGTCCAAAAGTGCTTCACAGATGTTGGAACCGATAAATCCCGCTCCTCCCGTTACCAGAAAAACACTGTTCGCAGGAAAAGAAATTTCCTTAAATCCCATAATCTTATTACTCCTTTACAGTCTCCAGTAATCAAATTCCGGAGCCTTATATTCATTCCTGTCATAAATTCCCTTCAAATCCAGCAGAACCTTTGCAGCATGTGCCGGATTGAAGAATTTCGCCATATCCGCTTTTGTATATGGAATAAACTCCTTATGCGCAACCGCCACAATGACAGCATCCATATTTTTTACATCTGCCATGCTGTTAAATGTAATCCCGTACAGGCGCTTGGCTTCATCCGCATCTGCTTCCGGATCAACGACAACCGGAGTAATCCCGTATTCTCCCAGTTCCTTATAGATATCAATGATCTTGGTGTTACGTGTATCCGGGCAGTTCTCTTTGAACGTAAAGCCCAGAATAGCAACCTTTGCGCCTTTAACCTGCAGGTCATTCGCAATCAGATTTTTCACACAGCACTCTGCAATATATTTGCCCATATCATCATTGATCCGGCGTCCACCGAGAATAATCTGGGAATGATAGCCAAGTGACTCTGCCTTATAGGTCAGATAATAGGGATCCACACCAATACAGTGTCCGCCAACAAGACCGGGTGCGAACTTCATGAAATTCCATTTCGTACCTGCCGCTTCCAGAACTGACTTGGTATCAATATCCATCTTATGAAAGATCATGGACAGCTCATTCATAAATGCAATGTTGATATCACGCTGGCTGTTCTCAATAACCTTGGCTGCCTCTGCAACTTTTATGGACTGCGCACGATACACGCCTGCCAGTGCGACAAGTGAATAAACCTTTGCAACGGTATCGAGTGTCTCTTCATCCATTCCTGATACGATCTTGGTAATTGTCTCAAGACGGTGAACCTTATCTCCCGGATTAATTCGCTCCGGTGAATACCCGATCTTAAAATCAGTACCACATTTCAGTCCGGATTCCTGTTCCAGAATCGGAATACAAATATCTTCGGTAACACCCGGGTATACGGTAGATTCATATACAACTACGGAGCCTTTTGTCAGATATTTGCCAAGCGTATGGCTGGCACCTTCTACCGGAGACAGATCCGGTGTATGATCATCATTTACAGGGGTTGGGACCGCTACAATGTGAAATTTGCATTCTCGGAGTTTCTCAGGATCTGCCGTAAATTCAACCGCTGTATTCTGAATGGCATCATCACCGACTTCTCTTGTCGGATCCAGACCCTTTTTATATAAATCAACTTTGGAAGCATTAAAATCATATCCTACTACCTTGATCTTCTTTGCAAAGGCAACTGCAATCGGCATTCCGACATATCCAAGTCCCACGAGAGAAAGTTTCTCTTCGCCTTTTAACAGCTTCTCATATAAATCCATTGTACAAATCTCCATTTCCGCGCTTCACGGCGCTTCATAACGATAAAATTATCTGGACAGAATCTCACCGATTTTATCCATATACGCATCTATTATACACTGTCTGTCAAATTCACGCTCCATCTTTTTACGGCCCATTTTTCCCATATCCGCCCGCTGCGCTGCCGGCATTTCCATGAAGCGTACCATCGCCTTTATTAATGACTGCGCATTTCTGGGTTCAAACAGAAGTCCTGTCGTACCATGCTCCACCAGTTCTCTGCATCCGCTGATATCGGAAGCCAGTACCGGTCTTGCCGTTGCCGAAGCCTCCATCAGTACATTTGACATGCCTTCGTGCCAGGACGGCATCACCACAGCATCTGCTTCCCGCAGATATGGATGAATATCCTTCTGATAGGAAATTACCTTCAACATGCCTTTTTGTTCAAGTGCCTGTAATCTGCCTTCATAATCTTCATCACAGTAACCGATGGTCGCAATGGAAACCCTGTCACCATATTTCTCATGCAGTGCCTGCGCCGCAGTCAGATATTCCTCTGTTCCCTTTTCCTTCATCAGGCGGCCGATATATACGAACCGGGTCACATCATCCGCATGTCCCGGATACGCTTCCGGTATATGCTTTCGCAGATCCACACCTGAACCTCCGACCAGTCTCTCCTCCTGCCCGCAGATTCCAAGAGAACGGAATATGGCTCTGTTTTCTGCATTCTGAAAAAAAATACATTCACACGCCTTGAGCCCTGAACGGTACATCCATACGACCATCTTCTTCATCAGGCCTTCCCGCTCGAAGGTACTGCCAAGTCCTGTTATTGTTGTGATATAGGGAATATGAAGTTTGCGGCACAGGTATCCGCCATATATATTGGGTTTGATGGTATAGGTAATGACAAGGTCTGGTTCTTCTGTCATTAACAGATTTCTGTATGCCCTTATCAACTTCAGGTCCTGCAATGGATTCATTCCTCTGCGATTAATATCCGTATGGATCACACGGCATCCCTGTGCTGCAATTTCTTTGGTTCTCGTATCATCCGGCAGACTGGTCAATACTTCATGTCCCTGCTGTAAAAGTCTTAATAGCAGTTCATTTCTGAAGTCATACAGCCCGCTTGATGAATTGGCGAGAATTAATATTTTGCTCATACCGGCTCCTTGCTGTTCAGATTCTGTTATTGCTGAGCTGTTCTTCTGTTCTCAGCATAATTTCATTGTATTTCATCATGTAAACGCCTTCTGCATATGCGCCGATCGTCACCGGATTCTCCTTGCCTTCCAGATTCCGGATCAGAGCTGCGGGTGTATTCACACCGCATCCGTAGGCATGGGGGAATCCACCGCCAAATCTCGGATTTACTTCGGAGAGATACCACTTATCTCCGATCAGAAACAGATCAATATCGATCATGCCGCGAAATCCGCATTTTTCCACAAAGCTTCTGATCCGCTCAAATAATGCCGAATCTTTAACGGATACCGATTTATCCGTTTCTCCGGAACGCATTTTGATCTTTTTCTTTAAAAAGATGGAAGTACATTTTCCGGAAATCAGATCAATATATACATCCGCTCCATATTCCTGTCCGTCCATATATTCCTGGATCATCATATCATCCGCATAATCACATAATGTGTTCAGTTCCTCATCACAGATAACCTTGTTAATGCCTATACTGGCACTTCCATGCTGCGGTTTGACAAATACCGGATAAGTAATTTCTCCCAGCAATTTGGCCTCAAAAAAATCTTCTCTGCAGGTGTAGCATTTTGGTGTGTCAACATGCATCTCCTGCAGCATCTGATACATGCGGTATTTATCAAGCGCCGTTTCACACAGCTCATAGGAAGATACAACAGGCGTCACACCAATTTCCTCAAAACGCTTCCGTTCTTTTGCCAGCAGTGACAGTTCCGGATCAATTAATGAAAAAACACCCTTTATATCTTCCTTCTGACAGATGGAAAGAATCTTGTCCACATAATCTTCTTCTGTAATCCTTGGAACCAGATATGCCTGGTCCGCTTCATAAAGTGCCGGCGCAATGTTGCTGCAGTCCGTCGCAATGACCTTTCCTTTCCCTTCCAGTTCCTTTTTGAAGAACTGAACTACCTTATCTCTTGTCCCTGCGCTTAATATCAGAATATTCATCCTATTATGCTCCCCTGATCTTTTTCCCTTATCCTGATTATCAGATCCGATCAAAATAAAGTGGTGTACCACCTGTATGAATAAATAGTATCTCCTGCCCGTGAATATTCTGTTGTTGGAGATATTCGCACATCCCCCAGAATGCCTTCCCGACATAAGTTGTATCCATTGGAATGCCTTCTCTTCGCATAACCGTGTCAATCAGGTCAACAGTGTCCTGTATGTATCTGCCGTAGCCGCCGCAAATATACTGATCCGTGAATTGTAAGGCAGATTCCTGATATAGTTCTTCAAATTCATTACCCAGGTAGTCTTTGATGCTGTCACGCACAACTTCTTTGCCGCGCGGATTAGATCTGGCAATACTGATTCCTATAACCGGAATATCAGCATGTCTTTGAAGTTGTCCACATACAAGCCCAGCTTGTGTTGTCCCCGTCCCGGAAGCATGAAATATGGCATCAAAATGCAAACCCATCTGCTCCTGCTGCAAAAGAATTTCATCATATGTCTTCACATAGGCCTTCGTTCCACAGTTTCCATGCCCGCCGCCCATGATAAAGTATGGATTCATACCTTTTCTGCGGTAATCATTCTGACGTTCTGCAATGGTTTCCGCGACTGTGCTGACCGGGCAATTTTCAATGGTTGCCCCAAACTGTTTCACCAGAATGGAATTATAAAGCTCTCTGCCATTTTGCCCTGCTACCTGTTCATTCGGTGAGATGATGTGACATGCTATTCCCATTGATGCAGCCATATTGGCAATGATCCTGCAATGATTCGAACTGTTTGATCCGTATGTCATGATCACATCCGGCTGCGCTGCAATAATTTCTCTGTAAAATTCTGCAGCCTTTCTTGCCTTATTTCCACCAAAACTAAATGGGATCAGATCATCCCGTTTCATATAAATGGTATTATCAGAATACCTTCCTGATAACTGATAAATCGGTGTCGGTGCAAAAGTCTGCTCCAGAACACCGATTCGATTATTTTGCATATATTTATCCTGCACGCTGTATTACCTCTTAGGAGTATATCCCTGTGATCTTCTGTATACATCAAAATCGGGAACTGTCTGCTCTGCGCCGGATTGTACCCCTGTATGATGTATTACCTTTCCAAACGTCATTCCGATAATTTGCAGATCCATCCCAAATGTACAATGTCCGACATAGTCCAGATCATATTGAAACCGCTCTTCCCACCCAAGTGCATTTCTTCCATTCACCTGTGCAAGACCTGTCAAGCCGGGTCGAACATCATGTCTGTGCATCTCTTCCCGGGTATAATACGGGAGATACCTGTCCAAAAGCGGACGGGGACCTACAAAGCTCATATCTCCCTTTAAAATATTAATCAATTCCGGCAATTCATCCAGACTGGTAGCACGCAGCATTTTACCAAAACGCGGCAATCGGCTTGCGTCATCCAACAGTTCTCCGCTGCTGTCTTTTTGATCAGTCATGGAACGGAATTTGTATAACCGAAATATCCGTCCATTCCGTCCCGGTCTTTCCTGCCTGAACAATATGGGTGTTCCCAGTTTGATTCTGACCAGCACTGCCAAAATCAGATACAGCCAGCAAAACAGGAGTAAAATCAGTGATGAGAATACGATATCCAGAAACCTTTTAATCCATTTGCGATACATATTTCTCCTGCCTTTTCTGATCCGAAATTTTCATCCCACTTTGATGCCGATTATACCATGTCCCTGATTATATCAATGATTCGTTCCATATCTTCTTCTGTATTCTTAATATCACTTGGAAGACACAGACCACGGTTAAAGATATCCTCCGAAACTGAGCCGGTAGGATTCTCCAGTCCGATCGGATCTGCAAAGAAATCACAGCCTTCATATACCGGCTGCAAATGCATGGGTTTCCAGATCGGTCTGGTTTCTATATTTTCTTCCCTGAGCGCATCCATAATATCATATGGTCCAGCCTTACACGCTTCAGAAAGTGTAATGCAGGACAACCAGTTGTTGGCGTCTCCGTCCGGATTCATGGGGTTCATGGTAATATCAGCAATATCAGCAAACGCTTCCTGGTACTGCTGATATATCTTCTGCTTAATTTTCTTATGTTCCTCCAGATGCAGGAGCTGCCCTCGTCCGATTCCTGCAACAATATTACTCATACGATAATTATAACCGATCGTGGAATGCTGATAATATGGTGCCGGGTCACGGGCCTGTGTGGCCAGAAATTTGGCACGCTCAATCGCTGCCGCATCATCAGACAGCAACATACCTCCGCCTGATGTCGTTATAATCTTATTTCCATTAAAGGAAAGTATGCCAAATTTTCCAAAGGTACCACAGCGTTTTCCTTTATAACTTGAACCAAGTGCCTCAGCCGCATCTTCAATAACAGGTGTGTTATGTTCCTTACAGATTGTCGTAATCTCATCTATCTTGGCAGGTGTTCCGTACAAATGCACATAAATCAGTGCTTTGGGGTGCGGATAACGTTCATAGGCAGCTTTCAATGCCGCAGGAGACATGTTCCATGTATCAGGCTCAGAGTCAATGAAAACAAGTCTGGCTTTTTCATAAGCAACCGGATTACATGTTGCAGAAAACGTCATCGATGAACAGAATACAACATCATTTTCTTCCACATTCAGAAGTTTGACTGCCAAATGTATAGCCGCTGTACCCGCACTTAGTGCAGCTGCGCTCCCGCAATTCATATAAGACGTCATTTCCTTCTCGAATTCATTTACATTCGGACCAAGTGGTGCAACCCAGTTCGTATCAAATGCTTCCTGTACAAATCTCTGCTCGTCTCCGTGCATCGTCGGGGATGACAGATAAATCTTTTTCTTCTCTGTCATAAAAAGCCTCTTTCCTTATTTTCTATAATTATCCAAAATCTTATTTACTGCATGAATCACATCATGAACATCCTGATCCGTCATCTTAGGATAAAGCGGAATACTCATAATTCCTTTATAAAGTGCTTCTGCATTCGGGCAAATACCTTTCTGATAACCCAGATGCTGATAATATGGAAACCAGTATACCGGAACATAATGAATCTGGCACTGAATATTTTCTGCACTCATGGCATCAAAAAACTCACGTCTGGTACAAGTCAGTTTATTCAGATCAAGTTGTATAACATAAAGATGCCTGCAGGTATCAGACTCTGGGATTTCCTGCTGCACGATCAGCTCAGGACGTTCTGCGAATGCTTCGTCATAAGCACGGACAATTTGCTGTCTGCGTTTTTTGAGTGCATCAATTCTCTTCATCTGGCTTGTAATCAGTGCCGCCTGAAAATCTGTCAGTCTGTAATTATAGCCAAGTGAAATCTGTTCATAATACCAGGGTCCTTCGTGTGGTGCTCCTTCCATCAGATCCTCATCATGTGTGATCCCATGTGTATGTGCCAGCAGAAGTTTCTGATAAAATGCAGCGTCATTGGTAAGGATTGCGCCGCCTTCTCCTCCTGTGATCGTTTTAACAGGATGAAAACTAAAGCACGTCATGTCTGCCAGGCTTCCCACTCTCCTGCCCTTATACTCTGTCCCTATGGAATGTGCCGCATCCTCAATGAATATCAGGTGATGTTCCCTGCAGATTTCCCGGATCTCATCAATCTGCACTGCCTGTCCGGTATAATCAACTGCGACAATTGCCTTTGTATGCTCAGTAATACAATCTCTGATACTCTTTGGATCAATATTATATGTTTTGGGGTCAATATCTGCAAAAACAGGTTTGGCGCCACAATAAAGTGCACAGTTTGCACTTGCCGCAAAAGTAATCGGGGTCGTAATAACTTCGTCTCCAGGTCCGATTCCCGCCGCCATACAGGCACAATGAAGTGCACTGGTATCGCTGTTTACTGCAACAGCATATGCAGCTCCCGCATATTCTGCAAGCGTTCGCTCCAGTTCGTCTACTTTGGGTCCGCAGGTCAGGAAATCACTGCGCAGTACTTCATCTACTGCACTTACATCCTCTTCCGTAATCCATTGTCTGCCATAATATAATTTGCTGCTGCGAACCGGATATCCGCCTTTTATTGCAAGTTTCTCCATTTGTATGACCTTTCCTTCCTGCACTGCCTGAACAGATATTGTCTCAATCAGCTGCATTGATCCTTGCCGCTACACGCTGCATCTCCCTTGCATGTTCAGCATTGTACTGTTCTTCGTTTTGTTTTGGATGGTATGTTGTCACAACATTCTTCACATACTCGCGAATTTTCTGGGATTCTCCTTTAGATGCCTCATTCAGTTTTTCAAGTCCTCTGAAAAATTCTGTTTCATCCAGTTCAATCGGCTTACCGATATGAATCATTTTGTTTGCAGTATCCTGCATTCCTTCTTCATCCATAAGCATTTCTTCAAATAGCTTTTCGCCCGGACGAAGTCCGGTAAACTCAATTCTAATATCTTCCCCTACTTTCAATCCTGAAAGTTTGATGAGATTTTCTGCCAGATCAAGTATTTTCACCGGTTCTCCCATATCAAGAACGAAAATCTCTCCGCCTCTTGCGTATGCACCTGCCTGCAGAACCAACGATACTGCTTCCTGAATTGTCATAAAATAGCGTATGATCTCCGGGTCTGTTACTGTAACCGGACCGCCTGCAGCAATCTGGCGTTTGAACAGCGGAATCACACTGCCATTACTCCCCAGTACATTTCCGAATCGGACTGCCACAAATTCAGTATCGTAATGCTTATTAAAAGTCTGAATGATCATTTCACAGATTCTTTTACTGGCTCCCATTACATTCGTGGGGTTGACTGCCTTGTCAGTTGATATCATGACAAACTTTTTGGTACCACTCATGGCAGCAGCCATTGCAGTTTTCCAGGTTCCGAACACATTATTCTTAATGGCTTCATTCGGACTGTCTTCCATCAATGGAACATGCTTATGTGCCGCAGCATGGTAAACAATATCCGGATGGTAATTATCAAAAATCCAATTGATCCTTGCTGTATTACGAACAGAAGCGATCAGCACCGTCAGATTCAGTTCCGGGTAACTGATTTTCAATTCCTGCTGGATATCATAAGCATTGTTTTCATAGATATCCACAATAATCAGCTGTTTGGGCCTGTGACCGGCAATCTGCCTGCACAGTTCGCTGCCAATTGACCCACCGCCACCGGTTACCAGAACCACTTTTCCACTTACATACCCGATAATGGAGTCGATATCCACTGTGATCGGATCTCGTCCCAGCAGATCTTCTATTTCAACATCCCGCAGTTTACTGACATTGACCTCACCATTCACCAGCTGATATACCCCAGGCAGTGACTGCAGTTTGCAGGTGGTCTCCTTGCAGATGGCAAGGATCTTACTGAGTTCCACTCTTGATGCTGACGGGATAGCCAGAATAATCTCGTCAATATCATATAGATCTGCACACTCAATAATCTTATCCCGTCCGCCTGCAACACGAATTCCTTGAATATATCTGCCCCATTTATTCTTATCATCATCAATAATGCAACGAATGACCATGGTTGAATAATTGCTGGTTACAATTTCTTTAATTATAATATTTGCAGCCTCTCCTGCACCGATCACCATAACAGAGGTATTGTTCTTTCTGTTTTCCTGCTTATGTTTCTGACTGCGAAGGAATCGATAGGAAAACCGACTGACAAAAATAAACGTGATCAGCAGAAAAGTATACATAAAATAGTAACTCTGAGGTACTGCCTGTGAGCGTATCTTGAAAAACTGTAACCCAATGGCATTTACTATTCCGGAAAGAACACAGGCCACTACCAGATTCTGCAATTCGCTTTCACCTGCATATGCCCATAAACTGTGATAAAGCCGAAATGCATAAAACATAACCAGGGTGATCACAATGTTGATGGGCAGAAACATATTCACCGGCAGCAGGAAATGGTCCGGAATATTATCCACGTGAAATTCATACCGCATCAGAATTGCAAGATAGCTTGCAGCTACAATACTGATTATGTCATATATAACCAATGCTGCCTGTCTGTATATTTTTGCAAAATTATAAATCTTTTTCTCTCTGTTTTTCATGAAAGCCTCTTGGTTTGATTGGTGCAGATCAGTGGTGCCCACGATAACATCAGTGCAACCGTCATCGGATTGCTGAACTGAAATACCCATTCCGTAAGCCCGGCAATGGCAAACCCAAGCGTAATCGCCATCGGAAGTGCGGATATTCTGTCTGTTTGTTTCCTGTCATAAATAAATCCTGCTGCAAAAGCAGATATAATCAGTATTGCAAAAAGAATCCCTGCAGGAATACCGTGATCATATGCTACCTGTAAATACGTATTATGCGCATGCACTGCTGTCTCTCCGTCAGGTAAAAGTGCTCCCATTTCGTCATGCCCCGTCAAATTCATCTGTGAAAGATAAGCTCCGAAAATTGTGAATCTTCCATTGCTGAAGGTATCCAGTCCTGAAACTGCATTTTCTTTGCTATCCCCAGCATTTTCTACTGTCTGCATTAACCCCGGAATGTTCATAAGCTGTATCTGTTCATCTTCTGTCAGAACAGCAGCTGCATACAGAGGATGCCCTGTGTCTCCTGCATTACCCATGCTGTCCTGCTGAAGCAGTTCTCCATCCGGTCCATACATCAGTTTTCCATTATTATCATAATTATACTGATCCCTGGGATAATGATAGGAATCTCCCTGCATGCCGAGTATCTTCTCCATAAACATTGATTCAAACCGTTCGACACACATAAAGGAGCGGTCTCCCCAGTCTGCTCCTCCTCTCAGATCTGTAACCGTATCTTCAATTGTAAAAATATAGGGTCTTCCTATAATTGCGGGAACGACACGCTGCAGCGTAAAGACTGCAGGAAAACATAATATGGCAGACACCACACAGATCATAATATTTCTGAAAACAGATCTGATTTTTGCCTCTCCTCTCCCCCGTGCAACAATCAGCAGCATGATCAGGCATGCAAAACCCACAGCCATATATGCCGTACGAGACATGGTGAATATCACGTAGGCGGTAATAATTCCAAATAGAATGAATTCTTTCCAAATTGCAGCTGCAAGTCTGCGTATTCCCCAGTTTCTGTCCACCTTGTACAATTTGGCGAGCAGGAGAACTACTGCAGTACATTCCATAAAAGTCAGATATTCTGCTGTTACCGTAACCGTATGAAAAACAAACGAAAACCTGGCTGAAACAAACCCTGCAAAATAGCGATAAAGCAGGCAGAATATCCAGGATCCCAAAAAATTCAGAATCAGACCGCCGCTCAGGATATCCGTCCACAGATCCTTCTCTTTCCAAACATGAAAACGAAAATAAAAAAGGCTGTATACCAGCACCAGTACCACGCCCCACCACCTTGTATTCCGCATGATTACCATAACTGCAAAAAATATGACAGTCAGAACCCCGAAAGCGGAAATATGTTCTCTTTTCGCATGCAGATTTCTTTTTTCAATATTCTGCACATCTCTGATCCTGATCAGGAGCATGCGAATCAGATTAATAAGCAGAATGCCACTCAGAACGGCTATGACAATTGCCTCTGCAAGTGCCGCATTATGGAGATTATATTCTTTTTCCGTAATTGCAAGACGGCTGCATTTATCATAATATACACCAAAAGCGCCTGCTGCGATCAAATAGACCAGATTTACAATATTCAGGAGTTCCTGTCTGGAAAAAGTAAGAATAATCAATACCAGGATACAGATCACCATCTTACGCTCTGCAATGGTATGGTATATGTCATACAAAGCATTCATATATTCACAGCCAAACATAATGGTAAGTGCAATGGCAATCATTTGCCCAAATGATTTGAACGCAGTAAATGTATCCTTTGCTTTGCAAAAAATACTGTCAAAGGAATCGTATCTGCGATGATTTATTCCATAAAATACCAGAACTGCTGTAAGGATAAGTCCGAGCTCATAAAAAATAATATCTGTCAGGCGATTGTCAAACAGTTTCAGCGGAAACACCATAACCATGAGTGTCCCGAGTGCTATCGCACAAATCGGATTAAGCGTATACTGTAACGTACGTGCCACCGTAATCAGATGATTTTTCTCTTTCTGTCTGCCATAATATTGTTCTGTCAGTACTACTAAAACAAGCGCAATTGCCAGAATTGCGGCAATTACGGTCAAAGATGCCATTTTATCAAGCGGAAGGCTATATGCATATGTTGCTGCCAGATGATAACCGGATACTGCGGTATCCTGATATGCTGTTTCCTGCAAATATGGTGAAGCCTGTACAGGGATATCTTCATAAGCAACTTTAAATGATGCATTGACAGGTGTAATCAGCATTGTATACTGCTCATTTACATGCAGACCGACCTGCATCGGAATTCTGATATACCCAGGTATTTTCTGAACTCCCATGTCTACGAAGGTATCATAGACAGGCTGCATCTTCTCATCATAGAGGCTCATTTCCATATATCTGCCTGCTGATACCTCTGTTACATATACACTGACAGAATCAATACGATCATATTGTGCAATAAATTTCTGTACCATATCATGTGTACTGTCAATTGTGCCGGATTCCGATACAATGGTTCCCCCACCGGATGTCTGCCAGGTTGTGTGCCAGATTCGTACCGGCCAAACCGTTAATATTGCCGTAAGCGCAAGAATCGCGATTACTGCCTGAACTGCCCTGCTCTTATATAGTATTGTTCTCATCACTTTCCCAATGTCTTTCACACAAAAGTGTTTCATATTTATTCATGCTATGCTATGCAAGTATAGCATAATCACATTTGTTCATCAAATTTTGCTTTTTGCACCAGACCGGCCATTATAAAGAGCGGTGCAATATACCACAGTATAATCACATATCTGACCAGATAAGTCGGTCCCAGAAGTACCGTCAGCCATGTCAGGAACGCCGGAAGGATCCAGAACAGATTCTCCGCCTTTCTGCGCTGCAGCTGCCCTCCCACATACCAGGCCAGGATCCAGAACCAAAAGGCAGGTGCAAAGAGCAAAGAAATACCAGGAATGTTCTGCTGAAATTTCTCGATGGAAAGTTTCCTGTAAAAACGGTCGATAACAGGGATCAGACTGTGCCTGACTCCCGGTGCCTCCACTTCATATCCGAAATAGGAACTGTCTGTATACGTAAAGGTAAAAACCGTATTCCCCTGATATACATTGATCACTGTTCCCGGATACCAATATCCATAGGAAGTCAGAAACCAGGCATTTATATAGGTCGCCGGATTACGCTTTCCCATTTTAAACCATAGTTTCCAGAAAGAAAGCGAATCCTTTTCATACTGCGCATTGTTAAAATAGGTTTTCAGAATATCCGAAATCCTTGGTGTATAATGCTGCAGTCCTTCCTGGCTCAGATAACTGTATAAAACATCTCTGTCTGTTTCATCAAAGCTCCCCTGATCCGCCTGCCAGGTTCTTGCAAGCTGTTGAATCGGAACTGTCAGCATTTCCTGGTGCTCACTCCCCTCTGCCCTCAGGGCAAATGCAAGTGTGTTACTGATCAGAAGATATAAAAGCAGCGGTAAAATCAAAAACGGAAATATTTTCTTTTTATTTTTTCCCAACATAAAAAAAGCAATCGGAATGAAAACGAGATAACTGTAAAAGCCGTTATTACGCATCAGCATCATTGCTGTTGCAGCAAAAACGATTGCAGCAATATTTTTTTTACTTTGCATAAAAAGCTCCGGGTTACGCTGCATTTGCAAAAGCAGTACTGAAAGCAACAGCAGGAATGCGGAGAAAAGACCATCTTTGCTGGAACATAGTGTATACATGACTATGGTAGGAAAAAGGCCATAAAATATGAAAACAAGAATACGGATCCACCTCCGGATCTGCATCTGTCTGAGTAATCCGATCACATATGCAAAAACAGCAGTTATCAAAAACATCTGACCTATGATATAGGTACAGATTCCGGCATTATAGGAACCGGTTATTTTGTGCAGCGCACTGACGATTCCTCCCAGAACAAGCACATGCATAAGCGGATGGTGGGTGGTGAATACTCTGGTAAAAACCTCTGTTACTTCCGTCTGTGCATCATATACGAAAAATCCGGGATATTCCGCAAGCAGCACCGGAATCTGACATATGATAAGTCCACCCCAGACACGCAGAAAGTATTTCACGGGATATGGATATATCATCTGGTTCGATGCCTGTCTGCCTGTCTTCTGCTTATGAAGACCATCGATCATTTTCCAACTGTATCTTGCCGCTGCAGTGATCAGTACTGTTAGCAGAAAAAAAGCTGCGGCAGCCGTTTTTGATCCAAAATCTATATGATCTGTTTTTTCAAGCTGATATCCCCATATATTTGCAGCAGAAAAACATATACCAAACAAGCCTGACCAAAGCCAGGCTTGTTTGGTATTCATTCTATTCTGCTGCATGATCCTGTTCATTTTTTGTGTCATATTCCAAAACCTGCTGCTGACTGCACGGCTGCGTCTGTGTACTTTCTCTTATCACATACTGTGGATTACTATTAAGTGAAATATAAGCCCTGCCGATATATTCTCCTGCAAGTCCTACCATGAGCATCAGCATCCCGCCAATAAACATGATGGCCGACATCAGTGCACTGAATCCAAGCGGTACATTTGGAACCACAAATTTCTTGATCACCGTATAAATTCCGTATAAAAATCCCAATGCCGCACATATCCCGCCGGTTGCTGTTGCAATGCGAAGCGGTTTGATACTGAATGCCGTAAAACCATTGATCCACAGTCCCAGAAGTTTTGCAAAATCATACCCGCTTTCACCAACTTCCCTTTTCCTGTGTTTGACATCCACATTTACAATATTACCCGTCGTACGAAGAACCAGACCTATCACATACGGATAAGAGCCTTTATAATGAATCATTTCATCCACCACATATCTGCGCACTGCAAAATAACTCGACACATACAATTCTTTTGGTTTGCCCAGCATCACATGTGCCATCCATTCATTCATGGCCGATCCGATGTTTCTGAAAAAAGAATGCTGCTTATGCTGATATCTGGCATATACAACATCGGCGCCTTTTTCAATTGCATATAAAAGCTTTCCGACTTCATCTGCAGGTGTCTGCCCATCATCATCCAGACATACCACAATCTCGCCCTTACACAGATTCAATCCTGCCATCAGAGCAGCGTGCTGTCCGAAATTTTTGGCCATATTATAGCCTTTTACCTCCGGATGCTCTGCTGCAAGCTGACAGATCTTCTGCCAGGTAGCATCCGGAGACCCATCGTTGACCAATATGATCTCGTAAGTATATTGAATCAATACCGGCATGGCGTCTTCTATTTCAAGAATCACCTGTTCCAGTGTTTTTTCTGAACGATAACATGGAATTATAAAACTGATAAAACGATCCTGCATTTTACTCCCCGTTTCTATTTTTCAAAATTATTCTTTCAGCAGAAATTATTGTTGCTTTCTGTTCCTGCAGACAATCATCTGTTGTCTTTCCGTAACTGCATCATCATCATATCACGTTTGGTACCATCACTGCACATTACCTGCGGAAGATCCCGCACGAAGACAAATCCAGCATGTTCATAGCTGCGCTTAGCCGGCTCATTATCGGTAAACACCCGCAAAATGATCTGCTCGATTTTCAGCTCTGTAAACGCATATTCTGTAGCCAGAAATGCCGCTTCATTTGCATAGCCTCTGCCTATGGCATCATCTTCTCCTATAAAAATTCCATATTCGGCAGTATGTGCATCCCTGTCAATATCTCTGAAATAAACGCTCCCAACCGGGCGATGATTTTCTTTGTTCTCGCAAATGATAAACTGAACTGCATCACCTTTTTCCACATGGTCACGGATCCACGCGTTATGTGTCTGGCTGGTAAATGTTTCTTTGTAAATAAAATTATCCTGTACCCGCGGGTTATTACGCCATCTGATAATGAAGGGTGTATCCTCACGTGTCATGAAACGGAGAGAAATCTTCTGTCCGTTCATCCATTGTACATCTGCCATATGTTCCCTGCCCCGATTCCCATGCCTTGTCTTTTGCTGTACAAACATTTTATATTTACTGCGGAATTATTGTACGATTGTCAATTTATAAACTGCAAAGTTCCCGCCCGTCACATCCTTACGTTCTGCCTTTACGGAAATCCCCTCCGCACTGTAATAATCAAGAATCCATGATATATCATCTGCTGCATTCTCAATCATATAAACGTGATCCTGGAGCAGGGCCTTTTGCATGCTGTCAAATCCGAATTTCGCATTTTTCTGCTTTTGAAGCGGGCTCTTGCATGCCCAGCCTCCCATGATATCATAATTTTCAAGTGTGTTATCCACATTTGCAAACATTTTTTCCGAATACTGCACCGAAGAATAGACATCTATAAAATAAAAATCATTCTCATGCTTTCTGCAATATTCATACATCTCCAGATAGGGTGCATTTACCTGTTTGCGCAGCGCAGTTTCCTGCACAGTCATACGGTACTGCAGCGGCAGATAAAAGATGCTCCCTGCCAGAACTGCCAGAATCAGCGCCCCTGTCATTAACTTTGACAGATTTTTTGTGTCTGCTCCGGGCCATACCCTTCCCACCGTCTGCTTCCAGACAATCATCGCCCCCAAAACACTTATTTCCATCAAATAAAGAGAATGGGTGATTCGGATCGGATCACGCCCACGTACCAGAATATATCCCCAAAGCGCCGTTCTCACTGCAAACAAGATCATCAGCCACACCACTGCCCGCAGTCGATACCATTTGTTCTGGTGTCCGTTTTCTGTCAGATACAGAATCAGAACCATGAGATACAAAATACCCGTCAGCAGATTCCAGGGAGCATCCGTCTGCGGATATTCAAAGCTTTCAGGTATTCCCAAATGATGCAGTCGATATAAATATTCTCCAGCGGCCTGCAATATTTTATCCGCTAAAGGTATTTCTCCGGAAATATGCACTGCTGCATATTTCGCAATTTTGCCCATGCAGTCTGCATCAATTTCTTCATCCAGTCCAAAATTGTAATTTTCAAGCAGCGCCTGCTCATGCTCCGAGAGACCAATACTGTCATAAAATGATCTGTTGGAACCATAGTCAGGTATCCCCTGAAAATCATATACTTCTGTCCGATTGTCAAAAAATCTGACAAATTCTTTCCATTGCGGCGAGCTGTATGACACCCTGTCCGCAAATGTACCAATACCGATTCCCAGAAGAAGTAAAGCCCCCAGTAACAGATATTTCTCAAATAAAATCCTATGCCGGCTGGTATACAAACTTTCCATTCGCCATCGTATGAAAATTGCTGCACCTGCAATCGGTAAAGTCAGAAGAAGCATCTCCGAACGGATCAGATAGGCAAGCCAGATGAGTAAGCAGGCTGCCAGGTCATTGCGGGATAGCCTTATTCTGTTTGCCTGCACGGCATCCTGTTCCGCAGCACCCCCTCCAGTCAATAACAGAAATGCTGCACATGCTGATAACATGGCAACCGTTACGGTATACTGAACGAAAACCAAATGAGGTAACAATATAACTATGAGTACCAGCAGTTCTGTTCCAATCAGAAACAGCTTCTGTATTATTCTCATTCTGGAACGTTCTGCCATTTTCAGACTTCTCCACAACACGAGACCGATACTTCCATACTGACAGGCACATAAAAAGATGCCATACCAGTCCGCGCCGTTAATCATCCTGTAAAAAAGGCTGATCATTGCACTGATCGGATACAGCATCTGTATATTGTGTCCTGCCGGAGTCCCTGTATAGGCACCGGAGAGAATATCTTTCATCAGGACATCGTCATTCAGGTCAAAATAATAGTCAAAAAATACGCCCACAGCCAATATCATGCCTGCAGTCAGCGAAAAAGCCCATATGAAATTCCACGGTATCTGCTTTTTCGTATTTTTCAATCCTTACCTCTTTTGTCTCAGTTAAAATGATAATATTCCTTTACACGACATACAACTTCGTCCAGATCATCATTGGTAAGCTTATAATACATTGGCAAACGCAGAAGCCGCT
Organism: Butyrivibrio sp.; assembly: GCA_017996845.1. Next base: position 29,924 of record JAGOGF010000002.1, on the reverse strand, counting down.
CGCTTTCTTTTGTCGTATATCTGTCTTCCCCAAAGAATGTACTGTATCTGACTCCAGCTGTAGAACTGTGAAGCGGAATATAATGAGAAGCCGGGAGAATCTCATGGCCTTTCAGATAATCAATCAGACCGGCTCTTTCTTCAAAATCCTTTGTTTTAATATAAAACATATGCGCATTATGCACACATTCCTTTGGAACAACCGGAAGTTCGATCAGACCAGCCTCTTTCATTGGTTCCAGTGCACTGTAATACCGGTTCCAGTGATCCAGTCTGTCTGCATTGATCTGATCTGCCATCTCAAGCTGTGCATAAAGATATGCTGCATTCATATCACTTGGCAAAAAGGAAGATCCTGCCATAATCCAGGAATATTTATCCACTTTCCCGAGTTTATAAAGCGTCCGATTGGTACCTTTTTCACGTATAATGATCGCTTTATCCACATAAGTCTGGTCTCGAAGCAGTAATGCTCCCCCTTCTCCCATACTATAGTTCTTGGTCTCATGGAAACTGTAATTTCCGAAATCTCCGATTGCACCAAGTGCCTTTCCTTTATAGGTAGACATCACACCCTGTGCTGCATCTTCAATTACCACCAGATTATGTCTTTTTGCTATATCCATAATCGTATCCATCTCACAACCCACACCGGCATAGTGTACCGGAACAATCGCGCGTGTTTTGGGCGTAATGGCAGCTTCTATCAGATTTTCGTCAATGTTCATGGTGTCAGGCCTGATATCCACGAATACAACCTTCGCGCCACGAAGTACAAATGCGTTTGCTGTTGATACAAAAGTAAATGAGGGCATAATAACCTCATCGCCTTCCTTTATGTCTGCAAGCAGTGCTGCCAGTTCTGTGGCATGGGTACAGGAGGTTGTCAAAAGACATTTGCTGACACCTGTTTTCTGTTCCACCCAGGCATTGTCCTTTGCCGTAAATTCTCCATCCCCGCATATCTTCTGATTTTCCACACATACTCTGATGTAATCCATTTCTTTTCCGGTAAAAGGCGGAACATTAAAATTAATCTTCATATATTGCCTCCTTTACAGCTTCCATCCTGCATTCCATATGCTGTACTCTGCTGTTCTCTTATAACTGAACTTCCGGTTTTTTTTCCAGAAAGATCTTTCTGGAAATGAAATTATAGACCATAACAATTCCGGTTGCCGCAAGTTTGAAAAAGGTCTCCGCAAGACCACTGCTCATCCAACTTCTCATCCAGTTCCAATGCTGATAAATCATGTCAATTCCCACATAAAGTACGATTTCATTAATTCCCATACCAATCAGACTGAGTATGAAAAAAATAACAAATTCTCTGTGTCTGCTGAGATTATCTCTTCTTTCAAATACATATTTCATACTAAGCAGATAGTTCACAATCATGGAAACAGAGAAGCCGATCAGTCCGGCAATCAGATAATAGTCATTAAAAGCTGCTGCAAAACCGGTTATTCTGAAAATAACATTTGAAATTGTATATAATCCGAAATCAATAAAAAAGCAAAGCACTCCTACAATTCCAAACTTTGCAATCTGTGCCAGTAAATTTTTCATCTGCAAATCTCCATTCAGAAATTTTATTCTTTCGATGCCTGATATACAATATAGTTATCATTCTCGAAGACCTTATTATAGTCGTAATTGGCCATATAGTCCAATAAAATATCATATTTCTGCTCTGCAAGCACTTCTCCGGAAAAGTCCGGGTGCACAATGATCAAGGGATTGGTATTTGAACCAAGACTCATCATTGCCTGATCAAAATGCTCCACTGTATTACTGTCCAGATCCGGCCAAAGTGAAAAAAGAGCAGGTTTAAGATTCATCAGATAACAAATTCCAGGGGCCTTTCCAAACTGGATCACAGACGTATCCTGCAGTCCGTTTTTCTGTATGAAGGTATAAAGCTGCAAAAGAGAATCTGCATTGGAGCGGGTGGTTACCATTCCCTTTGCGCGTGGGATTTCTGTAACAACTGTATTCCTTGCCTGCCCGTCTGCACCATCCACAAACGAATAATTAAAATGAAAGAAGGTTCCCTGTACCAACAGTGCGAATATAACAGCTGCAATCATTGATTTCCATGCAAAATGGAATTGTACCGCACCTGCTTTCTGTATTATTCTTCTGAACAGCAATAATATAACGGGTGAAATTATAAAGAGATTATTTACAAGCGGAAAGGTATAATTGTTGCTTCCTATCGGTATAATCAATATCAATAAGAGCGATATAAAAGCCAGCAGTCGTTCCTCTCTGCTGCCATTCATCCAGCCGATGCTATAAACTGCACAGAGTATTATCCCCAGAATCAGGAACATCATGGCTGCCTGAAACATCGAGTCATAATAGAAATAGTTCGTCGTAATGATTCCCCTTGCAAAAAAGAACCGAAACAAAACAAGAATTCCTGCCACATAAAGAATTTTCTTGATCCGTAAACAGCTGCCTTGCCGGAACAGAAACATCATGATGCCGGCAATTACGCAGGGGATCATGACCAGCATGATGGAAAGCGTATGTCCGTATGCACCCAGAATCGAACTGAGCATCCCCGCAGGAGTGTAATCAGATGCGCCCGCCGTCATCCCAAACAATCCGGCAATCATATTAAAATAGGCACTGCTTCCATATATAATAACAATTGTAATCATTGGTATCAGAATGCCAACCAGATATCCCAACATACATAAAAGTGTTTCTTTCACAATCTGTCTGATCTTTTTCTTTTCAAGTCCGCCATAAAACCATACTGCAAGAACCAGCCCTGCTTCTACAACATTCGGAAAACGTACCATAACATTTAAACCCAGAAAAAAACCTGCGCATACAAGGTAGAGGGTATTCCTCTTCTGGGCTGTAAGTGCATACAGCAGCATAATCGTGCCAAGTGTCAGAAACAGATAGGTCATATAATTATAGAGAATCACTCTTGGACACCAGCATAGACTGATTGCAATAAATTCACCTGCAAAAAGTATCCGGCAGGAAATCCATTTCTGAAGCAGGACATAAACAGCCAGTGCCATGGTACAGATCAGAAATGTGGAATAAACATTCATGCCCAGCATGGAATCTCCACCCGGCAGTAACGTCAGCGCATGTCCCAACAGATTGGGCAGATAGGTTGCCAGCATCCATACCTGATCCAGACTGTTCTGAAACTGATAGTTTCCAAGGCTGTATGTTGTATCGGTTACATCAACCCCCTGTCTGACTCCGATAAACGGATACAAAAAAAGAATCAGCGGAAAAAGATATTTTTCAAAAAACTTCTGATATTTTTTATACCATATTAAATATCTGTTGATATTTATGTTCATATTCACCTCTGTTCAGTCATCCTGCAAGCGCAGTTCTCTGTCCAGTCTGTTCAGCCATCGCATCAGACGGCTCGTGCGAAGCAGTCTAGCCATGAATTCGAAAAATACAGATCTGATCCAGTCAATAAAAATACCTGCCAGAAAAATAACCGTAACACTTAACAGCAGATGCAGCAGAAATGCCCCCGGATTGGTTTTTGAAACGGGTCCGAAAAGGCTTTCCATCCAGAACAGCCACCTGGTACGGATCTCCAGATTTTCATGAAACAGATATACGCCAAACGTCAGGGGTGCGACCACCCGTGCAAGTCTTGCAGTCATCCCTTCCCGGACTTTCAGGTACCGGAACAGAGAAAACAGACCGAGTGCTCCCGTCAGGCACAATATGAAATTGTAATGTGAAGTTACACTGAAATAATAGTTGAATCTGCCTGTACGTGCATTGATCAGATACAAACCCAATGTCATCATAAAGATGAGTCCGCAGGAAATCACATACAAAAGCGCACTGCGGATAGATCCTGATACAATCCGCACATCATATTTCCTGATATATGCAGCAATCAGATAAAGACACATGAACCACTTCAGCCCGTAACCAAAATCATCCGTGGGAAAATTGACCGGAACAAAACTCTTGATAAAACAGAACCAGAACAATAATCCAAGAATGGTAGCCTTGAGCTGTTTTCTGCTCAGATACTCTATTCCCTTGTTCATTACCGGCGAAAGCAGATACATCATGACGTAAGAGGTTGCAAACCAGTAATGCTCGGATGCAATGGGGAAAAAGTACTGTACATTTTTAAAAATTGTATCATCAGATTTAACATGATAAACATTGACGCTTTGCATAACAAGTGATATCACTGCCGTATAAAAAAAGATTTCACAGATGATCTGCAGAATACGCTTCAGTTTAAAACCTGACTGCGAAAGAAAATATCCGCTGATGAGTACCCATACATTCACCGCTACAATACAGAACGATTCAATCAATGATCCTGTTATTCTGACGGAAGATTCCGGAACACCTAGTGCCAGAAGGGAATCCGAATGTGAAAGGTAATGCAGTACAACCACCATGATCATGGCAAGTACCCTTAAAATTTCAAAATTAGCCTGTCTTTTTGTCTGCATTTCTCCTCCTTAATCATTTGTATCATTATCCCATGCGTGTTTGAACGGAAGTCTTGGTTCGGCTTTTGGGTGCCTTATACGGTGTCGGCACGCTTGCGCTCTGCCTCGCATCGCAGCGGTACCTAGCATCGCACAGAACACGATGCAAGTACCGGCGTGCTCACAAGGCCTCCCTCCGCATAAGTCACCCCAAAAGCCTCTTCATACATACTGAACCACGCTCACACAGCACAAATATCGATATCAGAAAGCCATCCTGTTTATACATCAATCATATACTTTTTTTATCCACATCATTTTTTATCTTACAACTATCTGTTTATTTAAGTATCTCTTATTGCACGATCACATTTAGGAGATTGAAATTCATTTTATACACATCAAAATTTTTCTGTGTCATAAATCTCTCCCTATCCTTCTCAAATCGTCCGCCATTACAAACAAGCTTCTTCCGACCTTTCCAACCGGTATGGATCAATTTTTAAAGCTCTTCATCCCTAAATAATAATTTCTCGCCAATCAGCACAGCCGAAGGCGCCTGCGTCCCCCTTTTGCAATATCCGAAGGGGCAGCGGGTGGAAATCCACACAAGGCGCCCTTTCGTACGCACCGGTACTTACGCTGCGTATTCTGCAGCGTTATGTACCGCTGTGATGTACGACAGAGCGAAAGCGCGGCGCCGGTGCGGATTCCACCCGCTGCCCCGGACACTTTCGCAAAACTTTACTTCAGTGCACGGTCGGTTACTACCTGTCCGCCACGTACGCGGTATACTATATCGCACTTTTCAATTGTCTGCAGGCGGTGTGCAATAATGATCAGCGTTTTGCGTCCATGCAAACGATTGATGGAATCCATGATTGCTGCCTCCGTTTCATTATCAAGTGCCGAAGTTGCTTCATCCAGTACCAGTACTTCCGGGTCTTCAAACAGAGCCCTTGCAATACCGATTCTCTGACGCTGCCCGCCGGATAAACGGATTCCTCTTTCTCCGATTTTGGTATCCAGCCCTTCCGGAAGTCCCCTGACATATTCATCCAGCTGAGCTTCTTTGAGTGCCTGCCATACCTTATCGTCATTAATTTGATCATCCGGATAGCCAAAAGCAACATTCTTTCGAATGGTAGAATCGATCATAAAGATTGTCTGCGGAATATAGCCGATATTTTTCAGCCAGGACTGATAGTGATCACGCACCTCAACCCCATCTGCCAGAATCTCTCCTTTTTCTGCCTTTAAAAGTCCCAGCATTACATCCACAATTGTTGTTTTTCCTGCTCCGGAGGTACCAACAATTCCCACTGATTTACCAACCGGAATCGTCATATTCGCATGATCCAGCACATACGTCTGTGAATTGGGGTATTTATAGGTGATATTTTTGAGTGCAATCTCTCTCGTAACAGGAAGCTTCTCAACTTCCGAACTGACCTGATAAGCAGTCGGATCATAACTGACCTGATCGTCATGAATCTCCATCTGCAGATTGTCACTGACATTGAGGAAAAACGGCTCAAAATATGCAATGGATGTCAGATAATTATTAATTCGGTTTGCGCTGGGCAGAAGTCTTGCTGCTGCTGCTGCAAGAACTGTTATCTGTGGCAGCATATGTGTCATGTCGGTTCCGTTGAGCATCACAAAAAGCATGTACCCCACCATACCTGCAATACTGACTGTTTCAATCAGAAGACGCGGTGTAGAATTATACAGATTATATTTCTGTACGGCATTTACATAACCGGCACCGCATTTTCCGTACCCGTTTATGAAATAATTTTCCTTCGCGGATATTTTAATTTCTTTGATGCCCGTCACGGATTCATCGATCCACTTGTATAATCCACTGTAAAAATCCTGATTATCCTGCCCTGCCTTGATCATGACAGGTTTGATAATATATTTGATGATCAGAAGAACCGAAACAAGAAGTACCGCAATGAAAGATGTCATCTTTACATCCTGAATCAGCAGAATTCCAACCAGACATACAAAAACAATGATCTCACTGATGAGCTGCAGGCAGCTCAGAATCAGTCCATACATGTTATTGACATCTGATGTAATATTACGCTGAATAATGGAAGTATCCGCATTCAGATAATATTCATAAGGTCTTTTCATGAAATTGATCATCATGCGCTGTGAGGTTGCAAACTGATTGGTATAAACAAATTTCAGCTGCATTACATTCATAAAATACAGAAAAATATTCTTGACCACAAAAACCATGATCAGTGTCACCATAATCAGCGCGGCAAACTCGGTCGTACTTGTCAGATGCAGTCCGTTATAGATCACGCTCAGATATTTGCTGCTCTGTACAGCACCGGGATCAATGACGACCGTCATGACCGGCACGATCAGTGAAATACCAAGTGATTCCAGGATTCCCCCGATCAGCATCATAAATACAATTCCTATCATCTGTCCCTTCTGTTTCTGATCCAGAAGTACCATCATTTTCCTATAAATTTTACGCATAGACCACCTTATCCGATTACATTCAGTTTCCTGTTATTATGCTTTGATCTGTTCATTGATCCTATGAATCTCCGGTGCTTCATACCGATCCATGAAGTCATCACCCAGAAATATCTTTTCATCCACAAAATGAATGGAATCCACCACCGTATATACAGACACCAGTCTGGAAAACCTCAGCCCAGGTATGAAATTCAGCATTTCCATCGGAAAAGTACCATCCAGCAGAATCACATCCGGAAAAAGTTTTCGATAATCCAGATAATCTCTCGGATGCTGCTTGATCATCACAACAGCGGGCTGTCCGTTTACCATTCCATATAGCTGTACCAGATCATGGAAAATCTGTTCCCGCGTTTTGAGGTCACAAAGCGGCTCTGAAAGAATCAGCACCCTTGCTCTGTCTTTTCCTTCTTCCAGCTTGCGCTGCAGTGCATCCAGATTAGAAATAAACAGCTTCAGCATCAGATTCTTATCTGCCTGCGTCAGTTCTCTGACCAGTTCTTCTCTGGGCTGCTCAATATATTTGTCACACGGGTAATCCAAGAGTGCAATATCGTTTACTTCCATATCCATACAGTATCTGCCGTATCCATTCTGTATAAAAATCAGACCGGTAGAGGCCAGCCATGCTTTAAAAGCAAAGTGTCCATTGTTGTCAAATCTGGCAGTGTCTCCATATTTGATACAATTGAGACCATCTTCCAATGCATGATACGGTATCTTTCTGTAATTCAGATAGTATCCGATCGGATCGGAATCACAGAATACGTAAATATCCCGATATAAGCGGAAGTTCACCGGAATATACTTCTCCTGCAGCTGCGCAAATCTCCTGCAGAAACGGATTCGATTGAACATATTGTGCACCAGATTCCCGGTATTGGTACGCAATGGTTTCAGTTCTGAAAAAAAAGTATCCTCTTTTTCATCAAATTCAATTACTTCCTCAAAAAGTCCGCATTCCCTGGCTCTCTGGATCATGGTGTCAAAATGATTGGACATTGCAGACAATACAAGTGTTGCGCGGCCTGCCCCTTTACCGCTGCCTGCACCACTTTTTTCGGTACTTTCTGCCTGATGTATCCTGTGAAATTCCTTAAGACATGCTACATACACATGGTAAAAGGTATGGCACACATAAATTCTTTCATGCATATATTTCTATTTCTTTCTCAGACCCCGGTAAAACCAGAGCAATCTGTAGTAACCGTAAAATTTCAGATGTGAATGCATTTGCATGGCAATCAGTTTTTTTTCTTCCGGATGAATCCGCTGCTGATAATAGGGATTGTCCTGAAATGCCGGAAATGTCTCCTTCATTTCTTTCCCCAGATCCCTGCAAAATTTATAACATTTATGGATATTTGAAGCTTTCGGCATAGCAGAAAAAAGAGTGTTTATATAAAACAGAACGGTATACATGAACTCAATTTCCAAACGATATGTTTCCAGATATCCATAGGTACGTGCCTGTGTCAAAAGCATTCTGCCGGCCGTTATCCGATCCTGCAGATTTTTTTCTGAAATGGTGTGCACCGTCGATTCTGCATGCTGATAATAATAGTACAACGGTTCAGCAATATATTCAAAATGTTTTACCCGAAGCATCCATGTATTACTGACGGCATTGTCTTCATAAAAAATATCTTCCGGAAAAATTTTCTGAAATGTTCCGTCGTTCTGTTCGCCAAAAATAATATACCTCTTATAGATCTTGACGACAAGGCTTCCTGTATCCAATAAGAGTTTACGGTATTTCTCCGTATTCATTACTCCAACCTGTTCCTGCGTATTATTACTGACAATTTTACCGACCTTCATACTATGCTCATCTGTCAGACTATAGTCGCAGCCCACCATATCTGCACCGGTCTCCACTGCCCGGTTCAAAAGTCTCTCATAATAATCCGGTGTTACCCAGTCATCTGCATCGATAAAGCCGATCCAGTCTCCCTTCGCCATAGAAAGACCGATATTCTTGGCACCTCCCTGATGATGATTAACAGGAGAATGTACTGCTTTAAATCTATCCGGATACTGTTCTGCATATTCCTGCATGATTGCCATGGAGCCGTCTGTTGAGCAGTCATCTACTGCTATAATTTCATAGCTTCCTTCCGGAAGTGTCTGATGTACCAGAGAATCCAGACAAAACTGCAGTTTTTCTCCCTCTGCCATATTATAAACCGGCACGATTACACTCAGCCGCATTTCATTCCTCCCAACAGGTAAAACGTTCTGATAACACGTTTACCTTAATAATTCTTCCCTGAAAACCTCTGCTGCATGTTCCATATCGAAACGGTCATAACGCTGATCAATCCAGAAAGAGATCATATTATCAGCAATATTTCCCGATACCGTGCATATCTCCCGGGCTTTCTGCGCAATTGGCCATAAAACGGGAGCATATATACCGCGTCTTGCAAGACGTATCTCAAATGCATCTCTTGCTGCACCCGGACCCTTTGCTGTATCATTTTCTGCTTCCTTTAGTTTGTCTGTATTCAGCACAACCGGAAGTGTAAAAGGCACAATGTCTTCCGGAACTTCGGATAAGAGTCTAAAGTAGTCTCCGCACTCCTGCATTCCCTGTAAAAGTGTGTAAAGTGTATGATAATTGACTGATCTGCGATGACGCATCCGAATCAGATCTACCTGTGAAAGTATGTCCTTACTGGATGCAGTCATCTCATGCGGATACAAACCATCTTCCAGTGAATTTTCTGCTTCTGCCAGCATACCGCGAAATCTGCTCTTGAGTTCCTGCTCACCCAGATCAAGATAATCTGCCTTGAGCCTGAGTGCCTGCTCCCTGAAATGTGTAAAGTCAGTTTCTCCTTTCATCACAGGCGCCTGTATACTCCCTGTGTTACTGATTACAACCGCACCGTCGGGGACCCCAAGCCATTTCCTGATACTGCCGATACAATAATCCATTGTATCGATATCATACCGTATCGGATCCATCAGGATATGTGTTACATCTTCAATCAAAATTGCATTTTGATATTTTTTTCTAAGTGCGCCATTTTCCTTTCTTTGATCGGCACAGCCATACAGATTCATTGTCAGGATAACCGGATGTTTTACTCCATACAACTGTTTTTCCAGACGCCCCATATCAATCAGAAGATTATCCTGCAAAGCATAAAACATCAGCTGATATCCTCTTGCGGTAAATGGCAGATACATGGAATCACAGGAAAGCGCCGGCAAAAAAACTGTGTAGTCCTGCGGTGTCAGTCTGCTTGTATGTCTCAATATATCATCTGCGATCAGTCCGATTGCATCACGCCCGCAGCGCATGAATCTGACATCATGGAACGAATCAAAAAGCTGCAGAAGATCTTCCTCCTGCACAGGTCCCTCATAATGAAATTCACTTCCGATCTCATACATCTATCCGCACACTCCTGTTTTCGTTTTGATAGCATACTGTTTCATGCAACTCTCAGATTGTCTGAATTCTGATCCTGGCAAGCGCCGCCTCACAGTTTTTCTCCGCCTCATCGGCATCTGCTCCTGTTGCAATCACATGACCGAGCCGATCACCGCTGGATTCGAGGGGTGCAGCCATGTCACCTGCTTTTTTGTACAGACTGACCTCTGTTACCCCCTGCATATTCCGTGCCTCTTCTGTTCCGCTTATATCCGTAATTCTGCCGGCACCCGCCTGTATAAACCGAATTGCAGATCCGCAGGTTTTGGTACGCTGCCATTGCACCGGTTCTCCGATTGTCTGACTGATGCAGCAGTCGATCATATCTATCCCGGTAGAGAGCGGTACCAGTCTTGATGTAATAAAATCGCCGCCAAGTCTTGCTGCAATTTCAACGAGTCTGGCGCCATCCGGCGTCACCTTAATCTCCGTATGGGTTGGTCCGTTATGCAAATGCAGTGCACGAATCGCGCCTGCTGCAACCTTCCGGATATCCTCCTGCATTTCCGGAGAAAGTCTGCTTGGTTCGGTATGCCCGGTTTCAACAAAAAAGGGAATTTCTGTTACTTTTTTATCCGTAATCGTAAGGATATGTGTCTCATCCTCTACGGTAAATGACTCTACACTGACTTCCGGTCCTGTCATAAATTCCTCAACCAGAACTTCACCGCTTCTGGAATACTGATGGGTAAAATCATAAATTTTATCATAATCCGGCTGATTCTTTTTATCAATCAGATAAACCCCTCTGCTCGCAGCATTATCTGCCGGTTTGATGATAAAACGTTCCCCCATTGTTTCCGCAACCGTTTTCAGTTCCTGCGCCGAACGGATCACATGAAACGCCGGAATCGGAACCCCGCATTCTTTCATTCTCCGGCGCATAGCAGCTTTATCCGTAGCACAAACCGCATCTTCAGGTGCAATATCATTTTTGCGTCCAAGCTGCTCATTTACCCATGCAACTGTTCTGACAGGCATGTCACTTGTGGATGTAATAATATAATCCGGCTGATATTCCCGCGCCGCCTGCAGGACACTGTCCTTATCTATTGTGCTGATACACAGGAATTCATCCGCATAGGCTATCCCTATTGCCTTCGGATCATAATCCATTGCATAGACATAGAGCCCCTTTTCTTTTGCCTTTTGAATTGCCGGTACCTGCAACATACTGGCACCCAGTATAAATATTTTTTTCATACGAATCCTCATGCGTTTCTCAAAGTCCGGCACCTTGTACAATGGACTGCTGCTGATTGAAAATTTTAACTGTACCCTTTTTCAGCGTCTACAGATCTGCCAATGCCCGGGCAATCCTTTCTGCACCTTTGGCGTCTACTGTCCCACACATTTTTGCACAAAGTGCTTTGTAATCAACTGCGGATAATGCCGCAATCTTTTTCAGTTCTGCAATAACACGCCCGCAGCAGGTCTCCATACTATCTCTGAAATCCCCTGCATATGGGATCAAATGTTCCTGATCAAAAAACAATGCATCTGCTTCCTGATTATCTGCAAAAACGAAGCTGACAGACGGCACCCCACATGCACTGAGTTCATAAAGTGTTGTTCCTGCAGGTGTTATGCCAATATCACAGGCTGCCATGATCTCCGCCACATTGGATACGTTCTGATGCAAAATTACCCGTTTTCCAAATAATGCATCTGCACCAAAAAGTTCTTCCGATGCATGAAAAAAACGACCTGCCAGTAAATGAATCGTAGCATCCTGAAAGGAAGGTTCTGTCAGAATACTGCGAATCAGAAGTTCTGAGATCCCCATTGGATCCGATCCGCCGGTGGTTAAAAATATTCTATGTATCCCGTTCCTTTTTACATAGTCCTTCGTATGTTCTCTGAACTGGGTACGAAGTGGCACATAATCCGCCCCCAGCAGGAGTCTGACTTTTGTATCATGATACTTTTCTTCGTATCTGTCTGCACTGCAGCCCGGACTGTAATTGACAAGTGCCTTTACCGGATAATGCATGGCATCTAAATCATCCATATACAGCACACTGATTTCTGCGTCAGCAAGTGCCTGCAGATATGCTTCTGTTACCATATAGGTATCCACCAGCAGTTTACTGATTCCGGCGCCTTTGAGATACGAGACAAGCTGCTGTATTTCTTTGTCCAGATGCCTCCAGTCCGTATGCAGAATATGATATTCCAGTCCGCGTTCCTTCGCAAACGGCATAATCTGTGTGTCCGCAGAAATAAAAACTGCAGCGTATCCCATTCGCTGCAGCTGTTCACTAATTGTTGCGCAGCGCATGAAATGCCCCGTTGCAACCATTTCATTTACATCTACTCTGATTCCGATTGTTTCCAAGTTACATGACCTCCCCTGCCGGTAAGCAAATCTTCGCTTACTGATTGATCAGTTCCCATGCAAGAGGTGTTCCCATGCTGATATCGCAAGCAGCCGTTTTTCCCATTATTTCTTCGTAATATTTGGGTTTTAATCCATCATATGGACGAATACTGCGCACATTTTCTGCCGTAAACGCTTCTCCTGCTTTAATATCTTTTACCACAAAAAGGGATCTGCGATTCTTGAACTCCTCTGCCTCATCCGGTATGGGTCCATAGGAAACTGTTCCCAGCGCAAGTTCTGCATCATGTACTCCCTGCACCATCTCCTGATATTCTGCCGGTTCCATGGAGAAATCACTGTCTGCATTCTTGATTTTCCGATCCAGGCAGAAGTGCTTCTCAATGACAACAGCGCCAAGCGCTGCCGCCGTAATTGCTGCTGTCGATCCCAGTGAATGATCCGAAAGACCTACCGGCAGATCAAACCGCTCCCGCATATCCGTGATCGTAAGAAGATTCAGATCACTTGAAACAGACGGATAAACGGTACAGCATTTTAATAAAATCAAATTCTCATTTCCGACGCTTTTGGCTGTATCAATTGCTTCCCGGATTTCTTCTTCGTTACCCATTCCGACAGACATGATGATCGGTTTGCCTGTTCTTGCAACATATTTGATCAGTGGAATATCCACCAGTTCCATGGATGCTATTTTATAAAAATCCACACCGACTTTTTCAAGATAATCAACAGAAGTTGTGTCAAAAGGGGTGGAAAGAAAATCCACGCCGCATTCTTCACACTTTTTTTTGATCGGTTCCATCCATTCCCATGGCGTATATGCTTCCGTATACAGGTCATGTAAGATGTAACCATCCCATAATCCGCCATGAATCCGGAAGGCTTCTGCATCCGAATCAATGGTAATGGTATCAGCTGTATAAGTCTGTGTCTTGACACAATCCGCACCGGCTTTTGCCGCTGCTTCCACTATTTTCAGCGCATTCTCCAGTTTTCCGGCATGATTTGCTGACATTTCTGCAATCATATAGGCACGGTGCTTCTTCAGACATTCTTCTAATTTCATATATCTCTCGCTTTCACAGTCTCCCCTGTTCCTTCAGAAACCGATATTTTAACTCTGCCAGCATCCAGTCACTTTCATTATCAATATCCTGTTCTTCGACCGGATCAATAATATACGGAATGGAATGTTCCATGGTCGTATCTTTCTGTTTTTTGAACTCATCTATTCTGAAAATATAGAACTGTCCGCATTCATGATACTGCTTTTGCAGGTCCTGACTGCGTGCTGCCGCGTATTCCGGATGCAGCATTTCCACTTCTCCTGTTTCATTGATGAAAAGTCCACGCTGCGGCGGATAGGAAAATTCCGTCATCGGAATGATCGACTGTGCACCGCTGTCCTGCAACAGCCGCATTGCATCCTGTAGTTTGTCAGGTGTTACAAAGGGAGCTGTCGGATAAATACAGCATCCATAATCAAAATGCTGTCCTCTTTTTTCATATTCATCAAAAACTTCCAGCAGGACATCTGCTGTATTGGCCATGTCGGTTGAGGTCTCTTCCGATCTCATAAATGGGACCTGCGCACCAGCTGCACGCGCTGTCTGTGCAATTTCTTCATCATCAGTTGATACCATAACTTCATCAAAAATACCGCTGTTAAGGGCTGCTTCAATAGAATAATTTATGATCGGCTTACCGCAGAAATTTTTGATATTCTTACGCGGGATACGTTTACTTCCGCCACGTGCCGTAATAATTGCGATTGTTCTCATGTTCGTGTCCTTCCCAAATACAGAGTCTATTATCTTCACAAAAAGCCCGGTTCCATAATATGGCCAGGCTTTTCATACTTTTTATAATCTGTCAGCAGATTTCCTCATATTAATATCAGTCCTCTGCAGCTTCTGCAAGACGATGCCGAATCTCTTCCACACTCATCCACTGGGTATTATTACCGGAGCTGTAAGAAAATCCTTCCGGTACTTTCTTACCGGACAGATCCGGTACCTGATTATCATTATAGACTACCTGCGGATATACAATAAAATGTTTGTCATACTCATAAGTAAATGGGGAATCTTCTACCGTGACCATGATCTCATCAAGCTTTTCACCCGGTCTGATACCAACTTCCTTCGTTGCAATACCAGGACACATTGCCTCTGCCAGATCTTTTACATGGAAAGACGGAATTTTGCTGATAAAAGTTTCGCCGCCTTTTGCTTCCATAAGTGCCTTCAAAACCAATTCTACCCCTTCCGGAAGAGAAATCCAGAAGCGTGTCATACGATAATCGGTTACGGGAAGTTCTTTTTCTCCCTGATCGATCAGTTTCTGGAAAAATGGAATGATGGAACCACGACTGCCTGCTACATTGCCATAACGGACAATTGAAAAATTAATATCCTTTGAACCGGAATATGCATTTGCCGCAATAAACAGCTTATCAGATACCATTTTGGTCGCACCGTATAAATTAACGGGATTAACAGCCTTATCCGTTGAAAGAGCTACCACTCTCTTAACACCACAGTTAAGTGCTGCATTAATAACATTTTCTGCGCCTGTTACATTTGTTTTGATTGCTTCTGCCGGATTGTACTCACAGGCAGGAACCTGTTTGAGCGCCGCTGCATGAATCACATAATCAACGCCTTCCATGGCACGTTCCAGTCTTGCAGCGTCTCGTACATCACCTATAAAGAAACGCATCTGCAATGCGTGTTCCTTATAAACTGCTTCATTTGACATTACAAACTGCTTATACTCATCCCTTGAATATATAATGATTTTCTTTGGATTGTAATGTTCCAAAACATATTTTGTGAAACAATGTCCGAACGATCCGGTTCCTCCTGTTACCAGTAAGATTTTATTATCCAGCATATGATTTTCCATATTTAACCTCATTTCCTTTTGCTCTTTATCATAATAAATACATATTTTTGCTTTGTAATATAAACGCAGTCCTTACGCAGATGCGGGTGACGCGCTGCCCGCGCTTTTTACCGAGGTTGCGTAGCAATCCTCGCGCAGATGCGGGTGAAGCTTCACCCGCATCTGCTATTATATAATAATATCTCCATAATGTCACGAATATGACCAAACCAGAACAACCGCACCCTGATCAATGAAATTCATACAGTGTCCACATATCTTTTTTGGATATCACATCATATCCGGTCAGATTGGGATTGCTGTCCAGAATTCCCTGCAGGCTTTCCTTCTGTGTATCATAATCTGCGGCATAGACCAGCAGCTTTCTGGCAGATACAATTGTCTGATCTGTCACAGGTGCCTTATTTGCTTCGCTCATAAAGTACATCTGCGGATATTCCAGAAGTTCATCTGTTAATCGCCATACATTATCCGGCGTCTGGTCATGGTACATGATTATGACATGTATGTCACTATTTTCTTTGGCATAGACGATGCGCTGTGCATCTTCCGGATACAGGAATAATACATTCCGATCCACAAAAAGGCCCTTTGCCTCCAGTAAAAAAGCCATCAGAATCAGTAAGAGTGCTGCTGCTCTTCTATACTTCCTTCCATGCAAGACTACCGTTTTTGCTGCCAGAATCGTAAGCAGCAGTATCAGTCCATACACAGGCATCTGATAGCGATTTGAAGTATTCCCCAATAAAAGTGCGGTCTTTGCAACGATCAAAAAGTATCCTGTTGCAGCAAACAGCAGCATTTTAAGTTCTGCTCTGACAGAAATCCGATACAGCACAAAGCCAATCAGCAGCAAAACAATCAGGAAGTAAAAACAGCCTTCAAATACATCCTGATTCAATAATCCCAGAAAAAATCCAATACGCTGGCCAATGTTTGCAGCAGAAACAAATTCAGACGCCGCTTCTTTTCCACGATATCCTCTGAATATATGAGAAACACTTGCAGGATAACTCAGCACCGCCAGTAAGAGACTGGCTGCGCATGCCCCTACATAAATACCCGCATGCAGAAATGCTGAACGCATCTGCTGTTCATGCAATCCTTCTGTAACCAATGTCCAACAGGTATAGAACACACCTATAAAGAAAAAGAAAATCAAATAATAATACTGTGTCAGAAATCCCAGATAACTGCATATCATGATTGGAATCAGAAAACGAATATAAAAAGATATCCCCCCGGGTCTTTCCATCTGTCTTGCTTCCTGCATCATCCTGACATGCAAAAAAGCACACAGAAAAACAAACACAGTCAGCCACATATACATCCGGATAAACATCACGCAGGAAATTGTCATGGGATGAAAGCCCCAAATTCCACAGATCAAAAGCTGCAGGGGAGGCCCCGCACCAAGTCTTGCCAGAAGTGCCTGCAATATCCAGAAGCACAACACAAATGCAATCATATTGACGGCGATTCCAAGCCATTTGCTGAATTCTCCCGTAAAAATTGAGCACATCGTATGCAGCAGATCATAAAAAAGCGGCGGATGCACGTCCCAGGACTGTACCTGCGCAACAAGACCGTAACGAAAGCCTTCACCCGGCAGTACCACAAATTCATTCCGGATCGTCCGGGCAGTCTGCCACTGTCTATCCGGTTCATACAGCCCCAAACTTCTGTTGCTGGAAAAGAAAGAATAATACTCATCCTGATGGAATCCCTGCTTCTGCATTCCGAAATAAATACAAACCAGCAGCTGCAGCAGCATCAGTATAGTCAAAAGAAAATATGCAGTTTTTTTATTTTGCAGAATATGATGCACATATTCTGCCGATTTCTTTTTTATCATACACGCTCACAATATCCGATAAATGATCAAAATCCTGATTTTTCAGTTCAGTCCGTATTTTGTTTTTCAGTCCAGTCCCCGTATTCCTGCATGAAATGTCCGTACCAGTTTGGGTGCCGGAGCAAGCAGCAGCAGATAAATTTTATTCTTTCTGCTCAAATAAGGATTTCTGATGATCTCTGCCAGATTGTGACGAAGATATCTGACTACCGAAATATAAAAAACATTCTCTCTTTTCATCAGACTAAGTGGAATGTGCAGCAGATAGTCCAGGCGCTGCACAAGTCCGAATCTCTTTGCAAACGGCATCAGCTGCGGATATTTTTCTTTCACAAAATCCGTCACTGCATCAGCGTTATTGACAATATCTGTAAAGACAGGTGGAAAATAGTTTTTGTCCTGCTCTTTTTTTCTGGAATTACTTCCTGTTCGATAAAATACGTGATAATACTGTCTGGGTATAATCACGACCTTTTCTGCATTCGGCAGCATATGAAAAAGAAGAAAGAAATCCTCATTCAACATGCCTGTCGGAAACTGCATATCTTCTGTAAAAAGATCTCTTGCAACAAGTTTCGTACAATAAGAAGTATCGCCTTGATGCAGCAGAAGACTCCTGAGAAACTCCTGCGCAGTCACTACAAGCTCAGCTTTTGGTACTGCTACAACATCCGGCAGTCTTGTCCCGTCTTCTGCAATTTCATCCCTGCAAACCTGTGCTATTTTTGCGTTTCTGCGCTGCAATACTGCTGCCAGTTCTTCATACATATGCGGATCCACATAATCATCGCTGTCTACAAAACCGACATAAGCACCGGTTGCATGAGACAGACCCAGATTTCTCGCCGCACTCGATCCGGCATTTGCTTCATGATAGCAGGTCACATTTGAATGTTCAGCAGCAAGCCGATCTCCCAGAATACCGGTTCCATCTGTTGAACCGTCATCCACGATGATAATCTCCAACAGGTCCCCGGGGTACGTCTGTGCACAGACTGAATCCACACACCGTTCCAGAAGTGTCTGTGTATTATATGCCGGTATGATCACGCTGATTCGTGGCTGGTCCAGGCTCATGCCTTCTCCTTTTGCATCTGCTGATACAGATCGTACCCTACAAAGAGGATCAGAATCAGCATGATACCGGTTAACGGATACAGATAAGCTATTGTTGAACCGAACAGATATCTGGTATAGGTAATGAGTGTGAGTACCTCAAACCCGATTGCAATACACATTCTTTTCCATCCAAACAAACCATATACAAATGCAAATATTTCAGCAATAAAACCGTATCTTTCATGCATGCACGGCAGACAAAATGTAATCAGTTCCCCTGTAAATACAACCAGTGTCAGCATATACTGTGGTGTAATCCTGAATTTTTTCTGATAGGTATAATAGGCCATAAATCCCATCAGCATGACGGTAATCATCATTCCCGCACTGGTCAGATAGGAACGGTATTCATTTGTCATCTGTGAAGTGATAATCGTATAAATGCTTGGATAATTCATGGACAGTCTAGAAAACATGGCAACCTGATTACTATAGATCCCAAGAAGATTCCCCCAAGGCCTTCCTGCAATGGCAGCAGGAACCATCGCCAGAATATACAGCGCAGGGACAATCAGAATATATCTGATCTTAATCTTATTTTTCAGCCACATGATAATCAGAAACGGGAAGAAGAAAATGGTCTGCTGCTTAAAACAAAATGCCAGACCGACATAAACAAAAGTACTGATATCCCTTTTTTTCAGAACCGACAGGAATGAAAGCAAAATAAAAGCAGTATAAATACTGTCATTCTGTGCCCATGCAGCACTGTTGAGAATTACGGTCGGAATTGCAAGTGCAACGCCAAGTCCCAGCATTGATTTATGCACATTTCCGGTAATTTGGTATACGATCCTGAAAATGGTAACGGCTGAAACAAAATCAAATACAACCGAAGCTGCCTTGACCAGATACATATCATCCATTACACCGTGAAAAAGCGAAAGGAAACAGAAAAGATACTGTGGAAGACAATTGTAATCAAAGGTACATGCATCTGTCTGTTTGGGTATCATGCTGATATATAACAATCCATTTGCATGTGCCTGCTCTATTTCCCTCATCCAGTTTGCAAATGCACCGGCGTAATCACCTGAAACCACATCAAAAAGGTACAAACGTGCAACCAGCCCGAAGGTCAGTATGATAATTCCAAACATCATGTCAATGCATTCCATTTCGATTCCGAAAATTTTCATCTTCATTTTCAGAATTCTGTCAATCAGTCTCATATCTTTTTCTTCCATCATAATCTCCTACTGTAAGTGATTGTCTTCCTGCAAGGTTCGCATCATTCCGGGAGGTGCCAGAATATCGGCCCGGGACAAAGGTCCCTCTTTGGCAGGAACTGCTTTCTTATTGTTTACGATCCCCTCACAGAATCTTAAAAGTTCTTTTGCGGCATGCTCTGCATTCCAGCATGCGGTAATGGTTTCATAAGCATTTCTGCCCATTCTGCTGCGTTCAATCGGATGCTGCACAAGGTACAATGCCTGTGTCTCAAATTCACTGTAACTGCCATTGGAATAAGTCAGTCCGTTGATCCCGTTTCTGATCAGGAACGGCACTGAACCGGCTTCCATTGATGCAACCAGCGCACATCCGCTGTTCATCGCTTCATTTACAACTGCTCCCCAGCCTTCCAGATAATTGCTGGTAAAAAGAAAGATATGTGACAGTTCCATCACCTGACGTACCCGGTCCGGTTCCATCGCTCCGTAAAACTGTACTTCTCCCGTCAAAGACAGATCACACACCATTTGCCGAAGCGAATCCATCATAGCGCCATCTCCGATCATATGCAACCGGAAATCAATATCGGCAGATTTGAGCGTCTGCGCCAATTTGACTGCATATTCCGGGTGTTTCAGGGTGATCATTCTTCCTGCCCATGCGATATCGATTGTCCCGGAACCTGTTTTCTGTTCACGCTGCTCATTCTCACTGTAATATCTGGTCTGTGGAAAATACCCCCAGCGAAACATTTTCTCCGGATAACAATGCAGTAAATGATAATCTGAAGCAACATAAGCTCCTGCGCACAACAGATATACCGGTGCATTCCTGTATCTGAAATGTTCCCGGTATTTGGAAACCAGTCCTCTGGGTGATATTGCTTTCCATTGACCTTCTCTGTAAATCCGTTCACTGATTCGGATCGTAGGTTTCCCGGATTGCAAACGCAGCCTGTCGATATCAGGTCTGTCGCTCCACCCAAGCAGCACTACATCACTTTCCAGAATCAGCTTACGGCAAAATGCTTCTTTTTCATAAAAAAGATGAACATAGGAAATCTTTGTGACATCCACTGACCATCCCATCCGAACCCGCTCCTGCGTCATCGGCTGCATCTGAATAAAATGAAAATGATCGCCCAATTCTTCAGACATTGCGCTGCAGAAAGGAATTTGATGGTGATTGATAAAGTTTGATAAAAATGTGATAACCATTTTCGAATTTATACCCCATTCGCGGCGTAAAGTGCACGATATATTTCAATCAATCTCGTATAATTCCGGTTCGGGTCATGTGTCCTGCATGCATGTTTCCTGGCATTTTCCCCATATACACTGGAAATAACCGCTTCATTCCATATCTGAAGAATTGCATCTGTAAGTTCATTGATATTTCCTGGTTCGTATAATATTCCATCTCTGTTTTCATCGATCAGGCTCGGAATCCCTCCTGTTCTTGCTGCCACAACAGGAACTCCCATCAGCATGGCTTCTCCAATCGAATTGGGTGAATTCTCAACTGCTGAAGGACAGACAAAAACACTGCATTTCAAATACTGTTCTTTCATCTGCTCTGCGCTGAGCTTCCCCAGAACTGTCACGTGTTTTCCGAGATGATTCTGTGCAATCAAAAGCTTCAAATATTTTCCATATGCACTGATTCTTATAAAAGATGGGTATCTGCTGCCTTTATCCTGTGAACTGCTGTCTCCGGCTGCCTGTACTGTTCTGCGATCCATTTTCCCAATAATGCTGTTTCCTGCTACATAAAGATGTGCTGCAGGATATTTGTCGAGCAGTTTTGGCAGCGCCTGAAGCATATAGTGAAAACCTTTCAACGGATAATCTCCCTGTGCCATAAAAATGCTGTAAGGCCTGCAATTTTCTTTTTTCCATTGTTCCTGTGAATAAAAGCAGTTTCGCATGGTCTCATTCATGTGATGATAAACTGCATTCGGATTGATCTGTTGTGTAACAAGTCTGTCAAAATCGGTTCTGCCTGTAATATGCATAACCATTTGAATCGACTCTTTTTCCATCATGGCCCGTTGGCGGTATTTATTCTGCTGCCGGATGAGCGAATCTTTTCTGAAGCGGTCCCTGAATGTAGCTTTCTTCTGAACTGCTTTCGGAATATCTGCCATATATTTTTCAGCAATTATACTGCACAGCCCCTGTATCCCCAAAAGTGTTTTTTCAGGGCAATGAAATGCTTTGATCATTGCCAGTGTATGTGGAAATTCCGTTCCAAAGATATGAACAATATCAGGCTGGAAATCCTGCAAAATCTCCTGAAATTTTTTTTCCAGAGCGGGATCATATATTTCGGGGGTATCCAGATTTTCCTGAAATCCGTAAAAAAACGAATTCTCCTTTTCTTCTCTGAAGTTACCCATAGAAGGCGGTGCCGGGAAACAGACTCCGAGTATAACATCCTCTGTCGACGTTACGCCCTTCTCCAAACGCTGCTTCTGTTCTGCCATAATCTGCTCAAAGCTTCCGGACAGCCACCCTTCACGATTTGTATAGGGAAGATCGTGTGCTCTTGCAAATGCCGGGAGCATAACGTTACAAAGCCATAAAACTCTCATTCATCATTTCCTCTTACTGCTATAGATCAGTTTTTTGAACCAATTATAGATACCGGCTGTTTTAGGATTTTCCGCTATTTTGGTTCGCAGAGAAGCAAACGTCAGAAATCGGAAAATATCATACTTCAGGATCTTGCTGTTGCTGAGATAAAGAGCAATGATCCAACGGCGTTCTCTTTCAGACATTTCCCTGCTGTGCTTTGTTTCCGAAAATCCGCCCCCCTCATAATCCGCAATAATCATAGGCAGATAAAAGGTCTGAGCCTTATCCCTGTAATAGCAGCGCAAAAAGTGCTCATAATCCGCCCTCACCTGCCACTGCGTATCAAATTTTTCCTGCAGGATCAGTGATACTTCATAAAAGCAGGCCTGATGACAGGGAATGTTGCGATAACAGGCAAAATCATTGATCACAGGATTGGATGCCACACGCTGCCCAGTCCTGCATTCATTGATATCACCATAACAGATTGATGGAAGTGGATTATCCGTATGCACAGCATGACTCAGGATTCCCTGTCTTACATTTTCCAGTACATATTTATCTGTCAGACGATCTCCACAATTTAAAAAATATACGTAATCAAGGCAATTTGTGTCTTCATTACCATTTTCTACCATTTGCAGTGTGTCGGAAGCAATATTCATTGCATCATAGATTCCGCCATCTTTACCTCTGACCAGAATGATCCGTCCGTCTGCAGACCTTCCATCCTGTCCAATCTCATATTTCTGAATGATTTTTTCCACTGAACCATCCGAAGAAGCGCCATCTTTTATGATGATCCGCAGATCCTGACAGGTCTGATTCAAAATACTGTCCAACGTATGTGCCAGTTTATCTCCTGCATTAAATGATACTACAATAATATTAAAGAAAACCTTCATTTTCTTACCTTTCACCTTCTGTTTAATACCCTTTGTCTGAGAGAATCGGCGGCATATCATGAAACATAAATGTCTGATAAGGCAAAATCCTCACTCCGTCATCGCCTGCATGATGCATGTACATGATAAAATACCCTATGCACCCCAATATCGTCAATGTTTTGAACATTTTACGCTGCCTGTCCTTGGGAATATTCAGCAGGATGGCCGGAACCAGCAGGATCTGTGTCACAGTCAGATAATAACCGATCCGTGAAATAACCGGCAAAAATGAACAGAAAACATACAGCAGAAGCGCCATGATATTGCAATGAAACATAAATTCATTTTTTCTGTTTCCCTGGATTGTTTCACGATAATACAAAAGTGAAAGCAAAATCACCGCCAGACATCTTGCTATATTCACATAGCTTGTCCCACCACTTAAATATTCGGTATTTTGGTACGATGGGTATAACCATATTACAAGCTGCAGATACTGGTCTTTTAGAAAAAGAAAGGTTATGCAGAAGCATCCGGCAACAATACCCATCCATTTTTTCCACTTCATTTCAGCCAGTATGTACAGCAAAAGCACCACCAGAAGCGATTTGTGAAACAGTGATCCGATCAGAATCAGAAGAACAAATCTTGGCCAGTCTCTCTCTATTACATATCTGACTGAATATAACGCAATCGCAAGTGCCAGATAATATCGTACCGTACTGATTGACTGAAAATAGTAGCCAAGCAGCATGAACATCGAAAAACTCCATATAAAAGAAACACTCTGCTGCCATATCGCAGCAAGAAATATCGCAGCTGTAGCAAATGCAAAGACTGCAAACACCAGAAGATAATTTTCAAAACCGCACAAATGATAAATTGCATCTGTTAAAAGGTTAAAACCAATCTCCGTTGGCACATATGCATGTGAATATACCAGATGCATAAATTCCACATACTTGGCATAATCATTCCCTACATTCAGTCTGCATGCGGATATCCCGAAAAGCACAGTAAAAATACTTACCATGCAGATTCCATTTAGCAGCTTCTGCCTGCTGATTCCGGTATATACATATTGATATGCTATTTCCGTTTTACAATTTTCTGCCTGCGAATCTCTGATCAGAAAGGATAATCCAATCACCAGCAACGTTATTCCTACATACAGCCACATAATATCAGACGCTTTGTATTCCTTTCTTCATAAGCTTATAGCAACTGTGCAAAGAGGTTTTACTGCACATCGTCTTTCTGTTCTTATACAGAAAACGAAGTGCAAAGATCGCTGCAAATCTGCCATACAGAAAATGATATAATATTCCTCTGTCAATAAAGAACTTTTCCGTATATCCCTCAAACCATGTCGACTTTCTTACTATCTCATATCCGATTTCTATCGGAGAACGATATATTCTGAGTTTTTTATGAAGACATTCCTGCAGAAAAAGACTGTCCTCTCCATTACTGTACTGTGCTCCTCCGCCAAACAGAAGTGAGAACATGACATTTGCCTGCTGCAGTTTTTCTTTTCGTACACAAATACTGTATGCAGGATATCTGCCACAGCTGTACCATCTGACCCGTCCGAAATCATTATTGTGATATGTTTCTCTGCCTTCAGACTGCCTGACATTAAAAAGTATCATATCAGCCTCCGGATGCTGATCAAATTCCTGTCTGATATTCTGTGCGTAGCCCTCTCTGTATCTGATATCTTCATCTGCAAAAAGCAGCAGCTGTGCTTCTGCATACAAAAGCGCCAGATTTCTGGAACGTCCGACACCTTTTTGCCTGCTGTATGCACAGCGAATCAAATGATTCTGATACAGATACTCCGTGTATCTGTCTTCCTGGCACTGATTGATAATAACCGCATCCGTTTCCAGATTCATTTCCGATGCAAGTGCCTCTGTATTCTGATTAACCGCTGAGACCAGCATTTCTACGCTGCTTTTCTGATATCCCATTTTCAGCCCCATTCGTGACTCTATTTCAAATCCTGTAATATCTGTTGATAAATCCCGGCCGCACACCTGTCATAATAATCCCCAGAATCGGACAGTCATGCTTACGCAGCTGACCGATCAGATGCTCCGTCATTGCGCCATTTCTCTTACCTGCCTGAAGAATCAGAATCACGCCATCTGTCTGTTGTATCTTTCTGTATCCTGCAAGACTGGTTCCCGGAACTTCACCTGCACTGATATTTGTTCTCTGAAAATCAAAATCATTTTTCAGTGTACCCTGAATACCTTCCAGTGCTTTTCCGGCCGCAGCAGCGTCTGTTCTGTCTTTTGCAGCGATCAGAATCACACTGCTCTGCGAACTGATCAGGTGATCGAACCCTGCAATCATTTCATTACGAAAACGTTCCTGTAAAATGCTCCCTTCTTTCGGCAGCATACCCAGCACCGGAATATGATATCTGCGTTCACAGTCTTCCGGTACGTATACCGCATCATCCAGAACATCCATAAGAAGAAGGATCAAAACGGCTGCTGCCCCTGCAAGTACTGCTCCTGTCACGGCTGCTGCTGCAGTTCTGTCTGTATAGGTTACAAGCGCAGCCTCTGATCTGCTCCTGACATCAATGCTTTCAAATTCATCGTGTGTACTGCCAAACGTAACCAGTGAAGCATCTGTTGCTTTCAGGATCGCATCTGTAATCTGCGGATCATGATTGGTTATCGTCAGAACCATCAGCCTCCCATCTGAAGGGATTGAGGCATCTGTGCTGGCGATTACTTCTGCTCTGCTTATTTCCTTTTCACCTTTACGCTCTTTCTCATCCGGCTTTGAAACCTCCGGTATTCCTGCAGCAGCAAGATTCTGCATCGTCTGATTCAATATGTCATCTGTAGACATCAGATCATTCCAGGTATAGGCATTATAATAATCATACACTTTGCCTGACTCATCATAGGCAAAACTCAGATACAGTTTGGACTGGGCACTGTACGACTGTGAAGGGCCAAAGGTGACTGTTGCAAGGTAGTATATTCCAGTGGCTATAAGCCCACCCACGATCATTGCTGCCGGTATAATCCATATGATATGTATCAGCCTTAAATAAAAGCTTCTCAGATTCAGCATTTCACTGCGATATCCTTTATATTCTCTGCTCATCAGCGCTCTTCCTGATCCTTTTCCTCTTTCATAGCGGTAATCTGATTTTCTTCCACGCCTTCCGTACTTTCCGGTGTAAACAGAATCTTCAGTGTCAGGAGCATCAGTTTGATATCAAGCCATACCGAATAATTCTGAATATAGGTCAGATCCAGTTTCAGTTTGTCATAGGGGGTCGTGTTATATTTGCCATATACCTGCGCA
Organism: Butyrivibrio sp.; assembly: GCA_017996845.1. The sequence continues at coordinate 3,321 of JAGOGF010000002.1, read as the reverse complement.
TACCCTGCCAGTCCTGCCTTTACCTTCATTCGATAAGCAAACTCGGGCATGTCCGTCATATACTGCCGGATAATCTCCGGCCGTTCAGGACGCGGTCCGATAAAAGACATATCTCCTGCAAGAATATTGAACAGTTGAGGCAGTTCGTCGATTCTGCAGGAACGGATAAACTTTCCGATCGGCGTAATTCTGGAGTCGTTTTTTGCCGCAAGGCGTGCAACCCCATCCTTCTCCGCATCCACACGCATACTTCTGAATTTCATGATCTCAAACTCTTTCTGATCCAGTGTACAGCGAATTTGTCTGTAGAAAATCGGTCCATGATCATAGGTTTTGATTATAATCGCCGTAATTAACATAATGGGTGAGGTAATAAATATCAGTAACAGGGAGAAGACAATATCAATCAGTCTTTTTACAGCGCGCTGCTCAGCCTTAATGGAATATTCCCGGATCAGCATGATTGGCGTATCAAACAAATGAATCTGATCTGCTCCTTTTACCAGAACATCAGGTATTTTGGGCATCAGATATACCCGGATAGATTTGGAGTAGCAGAATTTCAGCAAAATATTGCGTTCCTGCGTCGGGATGTCCCACAAAACAACACCGCCATATTGTTCCAGACAGTCTTTCTCAATTGCAGCAAGCCCTTCTGAAATATTAATGCACTTGGCAATATGATACCGGTCACTTCTGGATGCAAATTTTTTCAAAATATCGTCAATTGGATGTTCTCCGCTTACTAAAAGCATCTGTCTCGGCGGAAAAAGCTTTTTATATATGCCATTGCTGATATACGTCCAGATAAAGGAAAAAATCAGTTCCAGCAGCAGAATAAGCAGAAACGGTTTCCCCGGAACCAGCCAGTTCCGCATCAGTGATAACTGAAAATAAGAGATGATATTTACCATCAGAAGTGAAAATATCTGTGAAAAGAAAACATCCATCGGCTTCATATAACCAATTTTGAAACCGCCATACGTATTGGAAAAGAACAAAAGGAGCACAAAATAAATCGCGATTACAAGAAGATGTCCTCTGAAATAGAGCTTGAGTCCATTACCCAGCGCATATCCTTCCGTACTGATCCGTGGGAGGCTAAGAAGCGGGTAATATACATGATACCAGAACCACGCATAAACGGCCGTCTGCAGCAGCAGTTCTGTCAGTCCAAACAGCAACACAATTATTCTTTTGTTAGATTCCAACTGTTTCATATTCTTATATCATACCTCTTTGTCATATTCTGCGAAGCGTTGCTCTGATCGCCCAACCGGTAAAATAAAAGGCTGATGCGATTATTCCGAGTTCTGCCACATTCCGGTACAAATTCCATATTCTTCTGGCAGCAGCCGCCTTATTGGAAGAAAGTGATTTCACCGGGCGCCTGTATATTGTAAGCACTTCATTCAAACCATAAGCTACTATTCCTGTTCTCAGAATTGTCCACCAGGTAGCCGTATCCTCGCTTGGCATATCCGGCATATGGATTATTTTTTTACTGATTCTTTCTGTATCAAACAACACCGTAGAAGTAAAGATCACTGTTCTGGAAAGGGCATGTCTGTAATCTAATTGTTGTGGTACCTGCACCACCCTTCCTGTCGGTACTGCATTTTCATCTCCGAATTCATACGCTGTAAAAACAAATGCCGCTGCATGTTCTTCACAGAACTTCAGTTCACGCTCCAGTTTATGCGGCATCCACACATCATCTGCATCCAGAAAAGCAATATATCTGCCTCTTGCAACCTCAACACCGACATTTCTTGCACTTGCGGCTCCCTGATTGCGTTCTCTTCTGACCAGATGAATTCTGGACGAATCAGTCTTCATTCCTGAAATGGCTTCTTTGATTCTCGCACAGCTGTCATCCGAAGATGCATCATCCACCAGAATCAGCTCCCAGTTCGTCCAGGTCTGCTGCGCCACCATGGCAATCGTTTCGCTGATATATTTTCCCGCATTATACACCGGCACAACAATACTTACCATCTTTTCCCTATTATCCATGCTCCGTTACAGCTCTTCCTTTACCAGATAAATCGGTCTCTTTTTCACTTCCAGATATGTTTTGGACAGATATTGTCCGATAATTCCCATGCAGAACAGCTGCACGCCACTGACGAGTGAAATAATGCATACCAGTGATGGCCACCCCGATGTCGGATCTCCAAATACAGCTTTGCGAATAATGGTAAAAATAATCAGTATAAAAGCAAGGAAACAGAATAATACCCCCATAATGGAAGCAAGTGCAAGCGGAACCGTAGAGAAAGCAATAATTCCATCCAATGCGTACAGAAACAGCTTCCAGAAAGACCATTTGGTCTCCCCTTTCTTACGCTCAATATTCTCATATTCAAGCCATTTGGTACGAAAACCGACCCAGCTGAATATACCTTTCGAAAAGCGATTATACTCATCCATTGAAAGAATCGCATCCACGAACTGTCTGGTCATGAGTCTGTAATCCCTTGCACCATCCACAATCTCTGTTTTGGACATTTTGTTGATCAGGGCATAGAATCTCCTGGCAAACCATGACCGGATGGGTGGTTCACCCTTTCTGGTAACACGGCGTGTGGCGACGGAATCATATCCTTCTTCCGTAACATATCCATACATTTCAGGAAGGAGTGCCGGCGGATCCTGAAGATCACAATCCAGCATCACTGCATAATCTCCGGATGCCTTCTGCAAACCTGCATATATCGCTGCTTCCTTGCCAAAATTGCGTGAAAAGCATACCAGATGAACCCTTTGATCTATCTGATTCAGTTCCCTGACATTTGTGGCTGTGTCATCGCTGGAGCCATCATCTACATATATTATCTCAAGTTCGACGTCGTGTTCATGAAAAAAGCGCTCTGTCTTCATCAGTTCATCATAAAAATCTTTGATATTTTCCTCTTCGTTATAACACGGCACAATAATACTGAGCAGTTTCATTGTTGTCCTCGTTTCCATTTTATATATTTCTGATACGAACATACACTAGACTATTCTACCATATCACACGGAAATTGAAAAATTTTATGAAAATCTTAATATATGAAGAGAGGAATATTAATATTATCCATGTATAATAAATATATGAAAAAAGAAGAAAAAACAAAAATAAATGCACTTCAGGCAATACGCGCGCTTGCTTTTTTAGGTATATTCTCTTATCATTGCAGTCTCACAGGACTTGGCTCCTGGGGAGTATCTGTTTTTTTTATGTTATCCGGCTTTGTTCTGGTGTACAGTTATTATGAACGCCTGCCTTCGCTTTCTGTTAAACCGTTATCCGCCCTGCGTTTTTCTTTTCATAAA
>JAGOGF010000202.1 GCA_017996845.1 Butyrivibrio sp. | reverse complement strand
ATCAGAAGACCCTCTTTACCATGATTGAGCGCATTATCCATTGCTGCATCCAGTGAGGCAAAATAGCCATATTTGACAAGTGCCATCATCATACAGAACATCGTAAAGGTCAGAGCAATACTGACCGGATTATAACTCCCGAATATCCCGCAAACCTTCATCACCAGTTCGATCATCATGACGCCAAGTCCCGTTACAATATACTTGATTCGTTTTTTCTGAATCTGGTTGCTCTTGTGGTATTTTTTCAGACAGCATACGATCACTACTGTAAAGACCAGAAAAAAATGTACATAATGAAGCCACCATATTATTCCGTCTGTACAGGAAATGCGGTTATACATTCCCCCGGTCTCTATTACCATGGAAGTATAAAACAACCTATGCCATTCCGCTGTCATTACCCCGATCATTACTACTGTATTGACAATTGTCTGACCAATATATACCTGACGCGATACCTTCAGATTGATAAATTCCTGTGCAAACCAAAGAAGCGCTACCAGGAATCCGCACTGCCCGAAATATTGTACAGCAAGCCCGTTTAATGCAGCCTGCACGGTATCCGAGTGGATCAGCTCCAGATGCAGTCCCAGAATAAAAACCATCACAAAAACATCAAATAAAATAAATGCCAGTTGCGCCTTGCTGCTCTTTTGCCTGCATACGACCACCAGCATTCCAAGCAGTAAAAAAAAGGCCGCCGCATCAATTGTATAGAGTAAATCGTACATACCGTTCTCCTGCCCTGCATTTTGTTTTCATTATAACAGATTTCCATTTTCCCCGCATCCGCACTGCAAAAGACCTCTTTAAATCTGTTTTGTTAACGGTTGACCATATTCTGCATATCATATATCCTTATGCTAAGGTATAAAAAAATATATAAGCAGGAGGATTCAAATGAAAAATATTGTAGTTGCAGGCGGCGGTGTACTTGGCAGTCAGATTGCCTATCAGGCAGCATATTGCGGATTTAACGTAACAATCTGGCTTCGGAGCAAAGGCAGTATTACCCGCACTCAGCCAAAGCTCGATCATCTCAAAAAGGAATATGAAGAAACGATAACGAAAATGGCAACTCCGCAGGGACAGACTCCGGATACATGGGCACGCGGGATTTCAGATTTTGAAGATTTTGACAAAGATACCTGTCTTGCCAGGTCAGAAGCAGCATACAAAAACATCAAGCTCGAGCTCGATATGGCAAAAGCGGTAGCGGATGCTGATCTTGTTATCGAATCTATGGCCGAAAATGTAGAAGATAAGATCACTTTCTATAAAAATCTTGCTCCGCTTCTTCCTGAAAAGACCATTATTGTAACCAATTCTTCCACCATGCTGCCTTCCAGATTTGCCAGATATACAGGACGTCCGGAAAAATATCTGTCTCTGCATTTTGCCAACTCAATCTGGAAAAATAATACCGCAGAAATCATGTCTCAGGATAAGACCGACCCGCGGTATTTTGATGCCATTATGCAATTCGCTGCAGAGATTCGCATGATCCCGCTCCCTGTCCGTAAAGAGAAATCCGGTTATCTTCTGAATTCCATGCTGATTCCGCTTCTCTTCTCCGGAATGGATCTGTATGTAAATGGTATTTCCGATCCGGAAAGTATCGATAAAGCCTGGACACTCGGAACCGGCGCTCCCAAAGGACCATTTCGTATTCTGGATACGGTAGGTCTTACTACCGCATATAATATTGTAAAAATGTATGTCAAAATTCCTTCTTTTCTGGCTCCCTATAACTTCAGGGGAATGGAGAAGATGCTGAAGAAATATATTGATGAAGGTAAACTCGGTATGTCTTCCGGAGAAGGCTTCTACAAATACGAGAAGTAATTTATTTCTTTATCTTTGGCCGATAGCGAATATCATTCACTGTATATACCGTAACAAAAGCTTCCGGATCCATCTTATCAATAAAGGTAATCAGTTTCTGATATTCGCTCCGGTCTACTATTGTCTCAATTTCCTGCCTTCTGACTCCGTCATATGCTCCAACCGCTTCATATATCGTCGCTCCGCTGTGTAGATTATGCAGGATAAAATCCTGCACCAGCTTCTTCTGATTCGAAATAATACAGACTCTCTTTTTCATTTTCTGTCCGAAAATAAAATGATCCAGCACCAATCCGTTAATATATGTTCCCAGAATACTTAAAACAACTGTTTTTTTGTCATATACAAGTGCTGATGAAAGAGCTACCAGCATACCCGAAACAGACATCGCCGTGCCAAGATTAATATGCAGATAGCGGTTCATGATTTTGGCAACAATATCCAGCCCGCCGGACGAAGCATTCATATTAAACAGGATGCTGCAGCCGATACTGACCAGGAACACATAACATGCCACATCCAGTGTTGCATCTCCTGTAATTGACTGGTAATGCGGGAAAATCACCTCCAGCATACCCATGAAAATCGGAAGTAAAAGTGATGTATAAACTGTTTTGGCACCAAAATCCTTTCCGCAGAAAAAAAATCCGATTATCAGCAATATTACGTTTATAAGCATGGTAATTACCGATATCGAAAGCGGAATGAAGTTTACAAGAACAATTGCCAGCCCTGCAATACTGCTTACAGATGCGTGACTTGGCTCAAGAAAAAAGAACACAGCAGATGCAACAATCGCCATAGCTCCTGTCATTATTACGATTTCTTTCGTCTGCTTAAACATTTTTTTCATTCCGCTTTCTCTCTCCGTATTATATCATTTCTTTTCGCGTATACTTTGAACCAGATAAATATCTGCTCCAACTTTAACACAAATGAAAGCCTAATTGTGGTAAAATTGTAATTAATTGCAGGATCAGATTTATTCATGTTGAATTTCAAAAAATGCTTGTTTCTTCATGGAGGTATTACCATGCATTTAAATCGGAAATCTGTTATCACAATCATGATGATCCTGATTGCAATACTTGCCTCCTCTGTTTCTGTTCAGGCCTTTTCTGCGCAAAATTCCAAAACCGAAAATGTCATTCGAATCGGTGTAATGGAACGGGATAACTATGCGCAGTCAGATAAAGACGGATCTCCCTGTGGAACTGCCGTAGAGTTTCTGTATGCACTTTCCGCCTATGCAGATATTAACGTTGCAGTAATTCCCATTTCAGATGCATCGTCCATGTTTGCATCTCTCAAAAACGGTACAGTAGATGCCCTGATGGATGTTGTCAAAACCAATGAACGGCAAAAGCAATATCTTTTTTCGGATTTCCCAACCGGAGAATATTCACTCTCTGTTTACGTTCCGCTCGACAGTATGCGAAACTACGGAGACATTTCGGAGCTGGACAATATGACAGTTGGCGTTGAAAAAGAAAGCTGTTCCTCTGATATGTTACCCGCATATTTCAGGCAACATGGCATTTCTGTCAAATGTGAGGAATATCCTGATATCAAGTCAATCAACAAAGCCATTGACAGTGGAATGATTGATGCCGGTGTCTACGCTACTGCTGTCTCCTCTGAATATAAAACCCTTCTGCAGCTCCCTCCCGTCTTCAGCTATTTTGTATTTCGTTCCGGAAATCCGGCTCTGAAAACCAGACTGGATTACGCAATCAGCCAGTTTTCAATGCAAAACCCTGGTTTTAATCAGAATTCCGGTGGTTTGTATCCCCTGTCAGACAATCAGCAAATGCCGGTTTATTCGGTTGAAGAAAAAAATTATATCGCCTCTCATCCTGTCACAACCGTTGCTGTTCTAAGGCACGATGAACCATATTTTTCCATTGATCAATCAGGCAAATATATCGGCATTCTTCCTGATTATTATCAGATATTGTCCTTACAGTCAGGACTGCATTTCAAATTCAAAGTATACGATAACCAGACGGAGGCAAATGCCGCAGTTAAAAACAAAGA
>JAGOGF010000069.1 GCA_017996845.1 Butyrivibrio sp. | reverse complement strand
GTGCAACAATAATAACCGCTTTGTCTTTTACACGGGAAGAAAGTGCATAACGCAGTTTTGCATCTGTTTTAAGATCGAGTGCAGAAAAACTATCATCAAAAATGTATATCTGCGGATTTTTGGCAATCGCGCGTGCAATGGATAATCGTTGTTTCTGCCCTCCGGATACGTTACTGCCTCCCTGTGAGATGGGACTGTCTATTCCGGAAGCTTTTTCTGTTACAAATTCAGAAGCCTGTGCTATTTCTATTGCATCATCCAGCTCTGCATCAGTAGCATCCTGATTACCAAAGCGCAGGTTGGATGCAATTGTTCCGGAGAAAAGATTGCCCTTTTGTGGTACAAATCCTATTTTGCCACGCAGATCGCCCAGGGAGATCTGACGAATATCCTGTCCATCCAGTGTCACCGATCCTCCGGTAACATCATAGAGTCTGGGAATCAGGCTGACCAAAGTTGATTTTCCGCAGCCGGTACTTCCTATTATCGCCGTAGTCTGTCCCGGCAGTGCTGTAAAGCTGATATCGCTCAAAGCATCCGTTTCACCACCCGGATAGCGGAAATTCACGTGCTGAAAACTGATGGTGCCGCCTTTTTGCGGAACACTGACAGGGGATGAAGGATCTTCAATGGAAGAGTGCATCTGTATGACTTCATCAATACGCTGTGCTGCAACAGCAGCTCTTGGCAGCATGATGGAAAGGGCTGTCAGCATCAGGAAAGACATGACGATCATCATTGCATATGTAATAAAGGCGGTCATTGCGCCTACCTGCATGACTCCGGAATCGATCCGATGACCGGCAACCCATACGATCAGGATAGACAGGGCATTCATGATCAGCATCATCAGCGGCATCATGAATGTCATGACACGATTGGTAAATAAAGTTGTTCTGGTAAGTTCAACATTTGCTTCATCAAAGCGTTCTTCTTCCCGCTGCTCCCGCCCGAAAGCCCGGATAACGGAAATACCTGTGAGAATTTCACGGGATACAAGGTTGACGCGGTCAACCAGCTTTTGCATCAGTTTGAATTTTGGCATGGCAATTGCCATAAGGAATCCAACAATTCCCAAAATCAGAACAATGGCAAGACCAATGACCCAGCCCATTCCTGCACCAGTGTGAACAACTCTGATCAAACCGCCGATTCCCAGAATCGGTGCATAGGCAATCATACGCAGTAACATAGTCAGTACCATCTGAACCTGCTGCACGTCATTGGTAGATCTTGTAATCAGAGATGCAGTAGAAAAATGATCCATTTCGGCGTTGGAGAAACCAATGACATTGGTGAATACGCCATCACGCAGAGATCTTCCGACGCCTGCACCTACACGGGAGGCAAAGAAGCCAACGGCAATCGCTACAACTGCCTGCAAAAGTGCCAGCAGAACCATTTCAATTCCTTTTTGTACCAGATATCCGGTCTGCAAAGCATTGATATTCATACCGGCTTCTTTATCACAGCGCACAGCAAAAGCAATTCCCATAGAGGAAGCAAGTGTATTACCCATTGTATCAAGTGTTTTCTGAACCTGATCCCGAACCTCTGTGATCATGGTTTCGGGAAGCTGTCCGGCGGCATTCATCTGTAAGAAAAGCGGACGGATATCTGTATAGCCATCTACTGATTTTAGTGAAGCAAATGCTTTTGCCATATCTCCACTCTGTGCTTGCGGAGATGAAGCGGAAGCGTTTTTTGTCTCCGGCTTTTTTGAATTTGCAGACATACCGGAGGCGAAAGATCCTTCGATTGTCTTAAGCTGTTCAGCACTGACATGTGACATTTCATAATCGAGTAAAAGGGGAACCTGCAGCTGAGAATCCAGCGTGTCCCAATTCTGTTTTGCATCTGCAGTCAATGTATATACAGTATCATCTGCAACGGAAGAAGCCGATGCGGTAACAGATGCAGTTGTATCAGGATCCTGATTATAAGCGTTTGCCCAGAGTTTTTGTTCTGCTTTGGTCATGAAAATCAGAGCAGTACGGTATTCTTCCGCGGTAATAGATTCCGGAAGTGTATGTGAGATGCCGCTGTTCTGGATACCGACATCAATGATATCAGAGGTATAGGCTGGAAGAGAAAGATCACAAAATGCCTGAACCAATAAAAGTGCAAATATGATCAATACTGATTTCCAGTATGGTGCAAGATTTTTAAATATTTTTCCCATAGGTAGGGCTGTCCTTTCTGCCCGGGGTCAGGCAATGCGGCAATAGTCAGTTCTTTTTTGGAAGAGATTCTGCATTAAGCTGATCGATGGAATCACTTATAGCGTCATAAAGCTTAGTCAGTCCAACTGTAATCTGATCAAATTCTTCTACCGGCAGGCGCTCCGAAACAAGATCAAAGAGCCTTTGCGTCTGTGCAATGACACTTTTGATTTTTTGATTTCCTTCCGGTGTGAGAGATACTTTTGTAAAGCGTCTGTCTTCTGCACTTTGCAAACGTATGACCAGTTTCTTCTGTTCCAATTGTTTTAATGATCTGGAGATGGCAGCTTTCATCATGTGAGACGATTCAGACAATTCAGATACCGGCATTCCGTTTTCTTCTGCATGGTGCTGCAGATAGGAATAGAGTTGCCATAATACTCTGACATCAGAACGTGTGATACCCTCAAAAGCCATTTCCGGTGGTTTCAGAGAATGAAACTGCCGGAAAGCAGAAAGCAGTTTTTCTTCGTCTGTGTTCAGATTCAGATCATCAAAACCGTGTTTACATGTCCTTTTTTGATTGCTGTGCATATCCACCTCATAACAAATAATAAACATTGTTAACTGTTAACGTTGTTAAATGGTATACGCATCTATGCATCCTGTCAATACAGTTTAGAAATAGTTTAGGATTGTTTTAGAAAGAAAAAAGAAAAACAGATATAAAAATACAGAGATATAATTACAGTATTTTTTTCTTTACATGGACAGGCAGCGTAACGATAAATCTGATCATATGATCTCCATCACGCTGTGCAGTAATGGTTCCGCCGTGTGAAGTGGCAATGGCTCTTGCAACAGACAGACCAATTCCATATCCGCCGGTCTGACGGTTTCTGGAAGAATCCGCTCTGTAAAAACGGTCGAAAAGACGATCCAGATTGCCATCTGGAATACAGTCACAGGCATTGGATACCTCGAGTATGATATTTTTATCCTGATACAGGTGAACCTGTATACTGCCATGATCTGTAGAATATTTTAGTGCATTATCAATCAGAAGAGAACAGAGCTGATGAATAGAGTTCCGATCTCCTGTAAAAACAATTCCGGAATCGATCTGAATGGTATATTTTTTTTCTGAAGCTTCTGCAATTGCAGAAAAAGAATCTGCTGTTTCCTGTACAATTTCACTTAAATTCAGGTCAGAAAAAACCAGATGGATCGTTTCTTCTTCCATACGGGAAAGAGTCAGCATGTTTTTGACAAGACCGGTCATACGTTTAATCTGATTGCGGATACTGAGTGTCCATTCGTTTGAACCGGATTCCAGCTCCAGAACATCTATATTGGCGGAAATAACGGCAAGAGGTGTTTTTAGTTCATGACCGGCATCCGTAATAAAGCGTTTCTGCTTTTCCAGTGATTCAACGACGGGAGCAACTGCTTTACCGGATAGCAGATATACCAGAATAAACATGGCAATCAGGCAGAGAAGGCCCAGCAGCAGAGAACTCAAAAGCAGGGTGTAAGCATTATAAAAAGCAGAACTGCAGTCAGTGAAGATAATAAAAGCTGTACCATCTGCTTTTTGTGTACACATATAGCGGTAAGTACTGTAGAAACCGCTTTTCTTACCCAAAGAGTTAACCTTAACCGCATAACTGGAGGCATCAGAAGAGGAGATCGCTGCGATATGTCCGGTATTGATTTCAGAAGCAGTATTGCTTTTGTCAAGTTTCACCCAGAAATAACGGGTTTCATATGGTGCTTCCATCGTACGGTTATAGCCGATAAAATTATAATCAGCAAAAGGCTGGCCCTGATTATTCTTATCAGAAGGCGGAGCCATATTATTCTTGTTAAATCTGGGAAAGGAACCGTCGTTGTCAGTCAGAATCTGCAGCATTTCATCTGCGTGCTGTGTGATCTGGATAATATTGGAAATATTAATAACACCGATCAAAGTAATCAGAATGACCAGAAGTGCACTCATTGCAGTAATTACGAACTTACGGCGCAGTTTTTTTACCATCTGCAGAACCTCCCTATAAAAGGCAACAGCGACATTAAGATATAATCAGGAAACTTCATGGATGGAGTAACCAAGACCTCTGGAAGCCTTGATTTCAGCAGCAGCATCCAGAGAATTAAGCTTTTTGCGCAGATTGGAGATGTAGACCCAGACAACATTTATATCAGCTTCAGCGTCTGCCCAGATGCGATCCATAAAAGTATCGACCGAAATAACACGTCCCGGTGAAGCCATCAGCATCTCCATCATCTGAAATTCGCGGCCTGCAAGGCGGATGGCTTCGTGTCCCGGAGTGGAAAGTTCGAAACTCGAACGATCCAGTAAGAGATTTCCGCAGGAAAGATTTGCCTGTGCAAAATCTTCCTTTCTCCTGGTCATTGCACGGATTCTGGCAAGAAGCTCACGCATATCAAACGGTTTGGTAAGGTAGTCATCTGCGCCGAGATCCAGGCCTTTGATGCGGTCATCAATTTCACTTTTGGCAGTCAGAAATAATACAGGAGTGGAGATGTTATGTTCGCGCAGATGCTTCAGAACTTCAGTGCCGTCCATCCCGGGCATCATGATATCCAGTATAATGCCGTCATATTCTCCTGAAAGGCCATAATCAAGAGCATCCGTGCCATTGTATACAGCGTCAATGGTATAATTGCTGTGTTTGAGAATGGCAACCAGTGCATTGGAAAGTTCTTCTTCATCTTCCGCCAGTAACAGTCTCATATCATTACCTCATTTACAAATTCAGAATAGGAAAAGAGTCAACAGGAAACAATACAACATACGATATAATAATATTCATTCTATCACAGGAATGTGTTTTTTCTGTATATTGAAAAAACAAAAAACAGCAGGATAAGTCGATACAGGTTATGATCTGGTCAGATAGGCCCTGTTGAGAATCCGGAAACCAACAGGTGTTTTTTCAAGAATACCTTTTTGGCAAAGATCCTGCAGCAGGCGAAACAGCTGCCGGTAACTGATGCCGATGGCTTTTGCAGTGTCAGTCAGAACTTCGGTAAACATACCGCCGTGTTCGCAGATAAGAATATAAGAGCATAAGCGTTTTTCTCCGGAATAAAGGGCAGATGCAGCATATGCATAACTGCTGCCCAGAAGCTTTCGGGCAAGTTCTGTCGCAATCTGATTCATAAACCCGATACAACTTTTCAGATATGCTGCGTTTTGGGCAAGCGGAATCAGAATACAGGAGGAGGGGAGGGCAGCGACTGCGGTAGCGGATGCAAGTTTATCGTCCTGCACCAACTCAATATCCCCCAGAATTCCCTGTGACAGATAAAAACAAAGCGTCAGATCTTTTCCGTTTCCGGCCAACATACAGACACGTATTTTTCCCTTTAATACCAGGAAGATCTGTTTTACATCCTCGCCCTGTGTCAGGAGGATGTCTCCGGTATTGAAACGGCAGAGAGAGCAGTCTTTTAATAATTCCGGATTCAAACCGAATTGTCGGATCTGAATTTGTTCGGAGGGGGTAAGCGGGTGTTTTGTCATACAATAACCTTTCTGAAAACGAATATCACTATAGAAATTATACCATGACAGATGTCCTACCGTCTTCTATATGAAAAAACATAAAATAATGAAAAAAGGAGGAATAAATGTATAATCTGTTAGCAGTTTTGACCGGTATGATTATTTCTGTAATGATCGCGATTAATGGCGGACTTACAAAAGGATATGGGGTGTATTTCGCAGCTGTTATCATTCATGTTGTCGGGGTATTATTTGCATTGGTTTTATGTTTTGCGGGAAAAAGGAAAATACAGATCAGGAGTACGGCTCCCAAATGGGCATATCTGGGAGGGGTAATCGGTGTTCTGACAACATTTTGCAACAACTGTGCATATGGGAAAATTTCCATGACCAGTATTGTGGCACTTGGACTTCTGGGACAAAGTGTGACATCCATTGTCCTGGATGCGCATGGATTTTTGGGGATTCCTGCCCAAAAAATGAAAAAAACTGCATGGATTGGCTTTGCACCTGCGGTTGTCGGAATATTTGTCATGCTTGACAAATCTGTTTCGGATTCCCTTACCGCGGTTCTGATTTCATTTGCTGCCGGGATCAGTATTGTTCTTTCCAGAACAGTAAATGCGCGTCTTTCCCGTGAAACAGGTCCGCTGAACGGATCATTGATCAATCATCTTGCGGGTCTTCCGGTGTGCATTATATTATTGCAGTTATTTCAAAAAACGATTTGGACTGCGCCGGCCGGCACAAAAGCGTGGATGTATCTGGGCGGAACATTGGGTGTCATAACAGTTCTTTTATTGAATATAGTGGTTCCTAAAGTGACCGCCTTTAGGCTGACACTGCTATCCTTCATCGGACAGGTTTTTACGGGCGCGGCAATCGATCTTTTGGGAGGTCAGAAACAGCTGGATGCATCTTTTGCAGGAGGAATTATCATTGCGGCAGGACTGATCCTGAACATTCTGATTGAGCATTGGAATCATAAAAAAGATTATCCGGACGGAGCAGGTTTTTAGGCGAGTCCGTTTGCAGATATTTTATTTTCCTTTCAACAATCGTAAGACGGATTATTTATGGCAGGTGCGCTATAATATACCTGTTATAGATAAAAAGCTGCGGTACCGGGGCGGTAAATGCTTTGGGAAAAATACATGGAGAAATGAAAATGAAAAAAATGATCATACGAAATGAAACAGAAAAGGATTACAAAGCAGTGGAAGAGCTGCATCGCAGTGCATTCTGGAATTTGAGTGCACCGGGCTGCAATGAGCATTATCTGGCGCATATTCTGCGGTCGCATGAAGACTTTATTCCGGAACTGGATCTGGTATGTGAACAGGATGGCATCGTGGTAGCAAATGTGATGTATTCAAAAGCATGGCTCACGGATGAAAAGGAAAATAAAAAAGAGATTATTACTTTCGGACCGGTCAGCGTAGCACCCGCATATCAGAGAAAAGGTATTGGAAAGGAAATGCTGACCGCATCTTTTGATAAAGCAATTAAACTGGGATACAAAGCAATTGTAATTTATGGGAACCCGGATAATTATGTGGCAAGAGGGTTTAAGAGCTGTAAAAAATATAATGTATGTCTGGAGGGAGATGTTTTTCCGGCGGCCATGCTGGTAAAAGAACTGATACCGGGATTTTTTGACGGAACCAGATATTTTTACCGGGAGTCTTCTGCCTTTGAAATAAATGAGCAGGAAGCGGAATTATTTGACCAGACATTTCCGTACAGGGAGAAACAGATTCAGCCAAGCCAGGAAGAATTCTATATTCACAGCCATTCCGTGATTCGATAAAAAAGTAAGTCTTTAGAAGCAGAAGATGAAAAAAGAAAGCTGGAAATGCGAATGAGTAAATTAATGGATCAGGCAATTGCACTGCGAAGTGATCCGGATACCCATTTCAACTGCGCACAGGCGGTTGTGATACCGTTTGCCATGCAGGCGGGAATGTCCATGGATCAGGCATATGCTCTGGCAGCAAATTTTGGCGGGGGAATGCGGTCTGGACTCACCTGCGGAGCAATTTCCGGAGGACTCATGGCACTTGGTATTTCCGGTGTGACGCAGGATAGCGCAGCTGCTGAATTTATCAGGAGAATGACGCGGGAACATGACGGCAAAACGGATTGCAGAGACCTTCTGGCAGCGAATGCACAGACAGCAATACCCAAGAAGACACATTGCGATAATCTGGTATATGAGAGTGTTGATCATGTCGAGAAAATGTTGCAGGAGTGTGGAATGATAAATACCTAAGAAGCGGTTGACGGACGGAAACGATAAAGATAGGATGGTATGTGATTGCCGACAGGCAATTGGCAACCATCTTTTTTATTGCAGGGATGGTAAGATTGCAGAGATTATAAGGCAGAATTCGTTTTATAGAACGACAGCAGGGGAAGGGAGAACAGCGGGAACATGATACAGGAAGAGCAGATTGAGCAGCTTATGAAAGAGGAGATTTCTGCGCATCATATAGCAGGAGCCAATGTACTGGTATCGGTACATGGACAGACAATATTTCAGGAATCTTTTGGAATGGCAGATCTGGAACAGAAAAAGCCGATGCAGGAAAATACAATTTTCAAAATGTTTTCCATGAGCAAGCTGGTAACGGCTGCTGCAGCAATGCTTTTATTTGAACGCGGCAGGATTGATCTGTATGATCCGGTTGCAAAATATCTGAATGGTTTTCAGAACCAGACCGTATATGATGAACAGGCGGGTAAAGAGATACCTGTAAAAAATCCGGTTTTGATTCGGGATTTACTGAATATGACAAGCGGACTCTCTTATCCGGAAATGGGAAGCGTGCCCGCAAGGATGACGACGGCGCTGTTTGCAGAAATTGTCGGAGAACAGCAGAAAGGTAAGCTGACAGGAACCGTTGAATTTGCAAACCGGATAGGGGCACTGCCTTTAAATTTTGAGCCCGGAACCCGCTGGATGTACGGAACCGGAGCAGATGTGATGGGAGCAGTGGTAGAGACTGTCAGTGGCATGCGCTTTGGGGAGTTTCTGCAGAAAGAACTTTTTGATCCGATGGAAATGAACGATACCGGGTTCTGGATTCCGGAAGAAAAGAAAGGCAGATTTGCAAAGACTTATCTGTATAAGCCTTCTAAAAAGAAGGATGGGACAGGCGTATTAAAACCATTTGCAGTCAATCAATTGGGAATGGAAGGATATGACAGGGCACCGGAATTCGAGTCGGGCGGTGCCGGTCTGGTATCCACGGTAGAGGATTACCGCAGATTCGGACAAATGCTGCTTACGGGCGGAATCACACAGCAGGGACAGCGGATACTGGGAAAAGAGACCGTCCGTTTTTTGCGTACCAATCAGCTTTCAAAGGAACTGATTGCATCAATGGGGTGGGACTCATTGCGCGGCTACGGATATGGCAATTTTAACCGCATACTTCTGGATCCTGCCCAGGCGGGAACAAATGCGCCGGCAGGCGAATATGGATGGGATGGATGGCTTGGTACCTATATAACGCTTGATCCAACCAATGATTTTCTCTTTGAATATTTTATCCAGTTATGTGATGCGGGGACGACACCGGTAACCAGAAAACTGCGTGCCATTGCATATGGGATGCTCTGAGCGTTGACAGCTTAGCTTGCCTGTACCGCAAGAACATCGGAATTACCTTCTTCATAGTAATAATCAAGCAAAAGATTTACAACATGTGTATAGCTGATTTTACCTGCTTTTACGCCATTGGCTTTGAGATTGGTGTCAATAAAAGTGCTGGCAGCAGCTTTTACAGTTTCTGTTTTTACAACCGCTTTTTTCTCGACCTGTTTCCATGAATCGTCGGTAAGAAAGCGGTTGTCTTTTTTTACCAGAGCGTTGATGGCAACATGGGAGACATATTCACTTTTACTGACTGACTTATCGTAATCATTATTGACATAGTTTAAAAGTCCAAGATAGCCGCTGTAGCGGAAAAACAGATCATCCGAGCCGATGCAGGCAAGATATCCGATCAGATTCGCCTCGTCTTCATAGATGTAGCCGTGCGTGTGTGCCAGTTCATGGCACATGGTAAAGGGTTTGTTGGAAATATACATGACATTATTGTAATTTGCTTCCATGGAAAAAGGAAAATAATATCCCTGCATATACTGCTGACTCATGAAATCAGAAAAAATAAGCGCTTTTGGAGTTACATAGAATCCGGAAAGTCTGGGATTAACGGCACCGAGTTTTTGCATACTGCGAATCGCGGCCTGCTGCATATTTCCATTATATACAAGATTACCCTGTGAATCGCGCGGCATTTGTACAGCCAGTGCATTGGCACATTCCACAATATAATCACGCACGCTTGCAAGCTGGCCTTCTGAATAAGCAGGAACGGTATAATCGGAAGTGTTTTCCGAAATAGGTGTGCAGTGATACAGGACGAAACAATTAAAGGACATCAGACCAAAGACAATAGTCAGAAGCCAAGTGGTCGATCGGTATATGGCAGCGCCCGCATGCCGGATTGCATAATAATGACGAAAAGCGGGTGCGTCAGCACTTCTTCTTAATTGCATATAAAGTGTATTTAGAATCAGTATAAATGTAAACAGCACAAGACCGATCATCCAGCACAGACCGATCACCAGCAGAAATTCTCCCACAGAAAAGGGGAAAAGGCTGGTAAACCTGCCATAAATACCTGTCAGAACAGGAAAGAAGTGAATGGTATAGAAATCAGAAAAAGCAGCGCTGATTGAGGCAAAGAAATCAAATAATGCGCTTATTATCAGCAGGGAAAGCATAACCAGGGTCTGTTTCTTCATATGTGATCCTCCATTTGCTTCTGGCATTGTAATAAGCATAACAGTAGAATATGACATAAGAATGTATAAAAGACAGGCACTTTGTTAATAAAGTGGTAATAATTTACAAAACAGTAATGAATCAGACAAGATTATTGTACATAATTTATGAAATAAAGAGGGAAGCATTCAAATCAATTGTGAAATATTACAGGAGAACAATAGTTCTTTTCCTGCTGCAGGGATTCTGCTAGAATAGGAAAGAGAGATAGAAGGGAGAATACACCATTGGAAGATTTACTGCAGGGGTTGAACAAAGCGCAGACGGAAGCGGTTACCACGACGGAAGGTTTTATCAGGGTCATTGCGGGAGCCGGATCCGGTAAAACGCGTGCACTGTCAAGGCGCTTTGCATATCTTGTCAATGAACTGGGTATTCTTCCCGGGAATATTCTGTGCGTGACTTTTACCAATAAATCGGCCAATGAAATGCGTCAGAGGATCCATAATCTGACAGGCGATAATGACACGGGATATATCAACACCTTCCATGGCTTCTGCGTATCCGTTCTGCAGGAAGACAGTCATGCGGTGCAGTATCCCAAAAGCTTTCTGGTACTGGATAATTCGGATATTGATGCCATGCTTGGAATGATTTATGAAGAACGCGGACTGACACTGCGCAATATGACATTTGCCAGAGCGCGTGACATGATCGAAATACGCAAAACGCTTGCCGAACCCGAATACTATCAGGATATGATTACCATGTCACTGGAAGTTTTGCATGAGAAATATGAGAAGGCGACAGACCCCAAAGACATGATATTTTACGGATATCTGTATCAGGAGAAAAAATGTTTTGGACTGGATTACAATGATCTGATCAAGTTTTCTCTTTATATCTTTGAGCAAAATGCGCAAATCAGAGCCAAGTGGCAGGCACGTCTGGAATATATCATGATCGATGAATTTCAGGATATTGATGCTTTGCAGTATCACCTGATGGAGGTTTTATGCGGGTATCATGGAAACCTGTTTGTTGTAGGGGATCCTGATCAGACAATTTATACATGGAGAGGGGCAAATGTCCGATATCTCCTTGATTTTGACCGCGTTTTTCCCGCAGCCAAAACTATTATGATGATGCAGAATTATCGTTCTACTCCGCAGATTCTGCAGGTAGCCAACTCGCTGATCAATCAGAATCAGGAGAGAATGCGTAAGGAGCTGTTGCCGATGCTTCCTGCCGGAGAAAGTGTGTTATGCCATTTTGCAGATACATCGGAAAAAGAAGCCGAATGGATTGCGCAGCAGATACAGCACCTGCATGGGAACGGAGTATATTATAAAGATATTACCGTACTATACAGGGCGCATTATGTTACCAGGACAATTGAAGAAGCTTTTCTGAAAACAAAAATCCCCTATACAATCTATAGCGGGGTGCAGTTCTTTGGACGGATGGAAATAAAGGATGCCCTTTGTTATCTTCGCATGATCGCGTACAAGGATGATCTTTCCTTCATCCGGATTGCAAATGTTCCCAAAAGAAATCTGGGAGAGCGCAGAATGGAATTTCTGCAGTCCTATGCCATGCAGAATGCCTGCACTTTATATGAGGCAATGACACGTAATCTGGAACAGGAGATTTTCAAAGGAACCAAAGCCAAAGCGTTTGCGGCACTGATTGAGTCCTATAAAGGCTATGAAGAGAGGCAGATTTCAGAGGTTTTATCTCAGATTCTGGATGAAAGCGGTTATGAAAAGGCACTTCGTACAGCAGGCAGTCAGGACAGGCTGGATAATCTGGCAGAACTCAAGCAATCGATATATGAATACGAAACCAGCTGCGGAGAAGAAAGCACACTGGAACATTATCTGGCGCATGTAGCGCTGTTTTCCAATTCGGATGCGGAGGAAACTTCGGACAAGGTAAAGCTGATGACCGTGCATACGGCAAAAGGGCTTGAATTTCCGGATGTATTTGTATGCGGTATGAATGAAGGGATCTTTCCGTCAAAGAAAACAGGAACAATGCAGGCGATGGAAGAAGAACGCCGTCTGGCATTTGTTGCGG
>JAGOGF010000201.1 GCA_017996845.1 Butyrivibrio sp. | reverse complement strand
GTCTGCAGTCTTGGTATTGCAATATGAACTTTTGTTTTTATTTTAGGACTTGTTTTTCTGTTCCGATAGGGTAAGGTATTGGGTGTCCCTTAGGAACAGGAAACAGGTCCTTTTCTTATTTACATAGAGATGTGCGAACGCAGGACATGGCCTGGTCAGTGTAAAAAAATAAATATATAAATCTTCAGGGAGATATAGATGGAAAGTATTGGAGCAGAAAAAAGCGAATCTGAAAAAACAAAATCAGAAAAAAATAAATTGGAAAAAATCAGTATCGTGTCCTGTAACATTTGTTATGGGCAGATGCCCGGGCAAACGGATGAAGTGGAGCAGCACCTGTTGATCGCATCGGATGGAAGTGTTTCACTCAGGACACTTTGCTTTGGGGCAGGCTTTGGGAGATTCAGCGAAGGAAGAAATATGAATTGTACCATAACGCGGCGACAGGCATATGACATTCTGCAAAGCATAACGCTGCTGCTGAATACGCCGGATACAGAAATGAAGATGGACTGTGGACTCTGGATCGTGCAGGTGACAAGTAAAACGGGTGAAACAGCTGAGAAAGAGGGCCCGCTTACAGATGTCTGTGTAAAGGGACAAAGTCTCACAAAACTGATTGGCGCTGAGCTCCCCTTTGATAAACTATGGCTCTTTGGAGAAATGCCGGAAGAATATGATAACAAAGACAGCGCCGTTACACTGGATGATTTTCCAAAAGGTTGAAAAATATGGATTATAAATGAACCATTTTTACTTCTCATTACTCTTATATATAGATGCATCAATCAGGAAGAGGAGGTAAAAGATTGGAAGACAAAGAACTGGTAAGCCGGATAAAAACGGGAGATAAGGCTGCTTTTGATCAAATGTATGACAAATATCATTTGCCACTGTATCGAAATGCCTACTTGATTACAGGCAGGCAGCAGGATGCGGAGGATGTTCTGCAGGAAACCTTTGTTACGGCTTTTTTTCATATGAAGGAACTCAAAAATGCAGACAGTCTCAAATCCTGGCTTTTTCGTATTATGACAAGGCAGGCAATCAAAAACTGTAAGAAAAATGCAAAGGAAATTCCGGATGAAACTGTACTGGAGCAAAGGGATATGCGTGCACTTGCAGATCACGAGGAATATGATCATGCAGAGCGCGTTGCCCGACGCAGTGAGATGCAAAAGCTTCTTTCAGAAATTGACCTCAAACACCGCGAAGTGATCGTATTGTATTACTACGAGGAAATGACTGTCCCGGAGATTGCAAAGACGCTTGGATGTTTTGAAGGAACTGTAAAGTCAAGACTCCATGCGGCAAGGGATTTAATGAAAGAGGCATTTGCAAATACTGATACGGATTTTTTTGTACAAAGCACGGAGGTAGCACGTCATGCGTAAGATAATGGATGGAACACCTGATAGAAATGCAACAGATGAAAAGATCAGTATGGAACTGGACAAAATCACCAGAGATGTATATCCTTCTGATTTTTGCAGGAAAAAGATTCAGAATCACATTGGACGTTCGGAGGTAGAGACGATGCGTATTAAGAAGAGAATCAGAAAGGCCGGCATTCTGAAAGCGGTAGCAATTGTGGCAGCATGTGTGATGGTGTCAGGCGGTGCTGTATATGCGGCGGGAAACATTGTAGGAATATCTTCCAGCAGCAGTGCCGGAATTGATTACAAAAATTATTCGGATGTTGCCACAGCAGAACAGAAAGCCGGATATCAGGCCAATATTCCGGAAAATTTCCAGAATGGTTATCAGTTTGCGGGACTGACCATGTCAGATGTATCAGATGATGATGCAGATGGAAATAAGCTGAATCAGAGGAAAGGTCTGGATATTGATTATGCAAAAGCCGGTCAGGATAATGTGATGCTGGATATCTCACCGGTATCGCTTCAACAGGATGATGGATCTGCGGTTGCAAATGCAACAAAGACCAGACAGGTTGGCGATATTACACTTTGCTATAATAAAACAGAGTACATGTTTGTTCCACCGGACTATAAGCCAACAGATGCAGAACTGAACAGAGAAAAAACTGATCCGCATTTCACAATCAGCTATGGCAGCGACAAGGTTGAACATCAGATCATGGCAAATGTCAGCTTCACAATGAACGGACTCAGCTATTGTATGCTGGTCATGAATGCAGATACCATTACAGCAGATGATATGCTGGATATGGGAGCAGAGATCGTAAATATGGCAAAGTAAAAAAATATAAGTAGCTTTTGTACAGGAAGATAAAAAAACCTGCTTTTCCCGGAGATGGGAGAGGCAGGTTTTTTGACAATATAATTATATTTATTGAATTTATTATTCTTTTGATGAAATTGCATTGATTGTATACGTAATAGTGATAAACTTAGAGTATTAAAATTAGGGATGAGAATATATAAGAATGCCTATATGTTAAAAATGTTTAAATAAACTTATCATATAGAATAGAAAAGAAAAAAATAATGCATTTTTGATCAAATAATCATAAAAAAATTAAGTTATGTAAAAATTGAAATTATAAGAATCATATAGTATTTTGGCGGGAAGTGAGCCCACATCCCGCCGCTGTACGAAAATACATAATACAATTTTTCAATCCACATAGCAAAACTATGACGAAATCAGTATATCATAATTAACTCTTGCATTGGAATACTAATATGCTATAATACAATCACAGTTATAAAATACATAATACAATGAAGAAGAAAATGATTATGAAAAAATACACAGCGCATATATCAGAAACAAATATTGAACAATCTGTATATAACCATTTGGTTGATGTAGCAGAGTATGCATCGCAAGAAGCCCAAACAGCAAAACTTTCAAGCACGTTATATTTATCTGGCATATTGCATGATGCCGGGAAATTTACTTCTGTTTTTAATACTTATATTCATAAAGCGCATGAAAACCCAAATGCTGTCCATAGAGGTGAAATAAATCATTCCAGTGCTGGAGGAAAGTATATTTTCGAAAAATATGGGAAAGCTGAAAATCGTTCAGAATATCCTTATGATAATCTTACAGCACAGCTTATTTCATATGCAGTTATTTCACACCATGGCATCATTGACTGTATTTCTCCTGAAGGAAAAGATAAATTTACAGAACGTATAGAACCGACAAAAGAAATTTTCTATGAAGAAGCAATAGCAAATTGGAAAGAGTATTTTAATATAAAAGAAATTGATCAATTGTTTTCTGAATCCAGAGAAGAGATAAAAGAGATCTATAGTAAGATGTGTGAAACATCTAAAAAAATGGATGAAAATTTTGACAGCGATTTAAAGCGTGGGCAAAGTTTTTATGCTTTATTTGCTTTTTTGCAAAGATTGATTTTGTCATATCTTATAGATGCAGATCGTAGGGATACTGCAGAGTTTATGTGTGGACAAAAAGAGCATAGACTTTCAGAGGATGAGTTTGCAAAGTTATGGGTTGATTATCGAAATAAAATAGAAGTGAAAATGAATTCTTTTAATGGGGAAAGCAATATAAATAGATTGCGCAATGAGATGTCTCTTTTTTGCAAAAACTTCGTATGTAATGGCGATGGCGTATATAGACTTGCAATTCCAACGGGAGGTGGGAAAACCTATGCCAGCTTACGATATGCAATTCATATGGCATGCGAATCAAAGAAAAAGCATATTTATTATGTAGCACCGTTTTTATCAATTTTGGAACAAAATGCGAGAGATATTCGAGCAGTTTTGGATGATGATGCGAACATACTGGAATATCATTCGAATATTGTAATGGGGAAGGATGATACAGAAGAATTAAAACGATATGAACTTTATTCAGAAAGTTTTGCATCTCCAATTATCATGACGACAATGGTACAGCTTCTGAATATCATGTTTGATGGGAGTACACAGAACATAAGAAGAATGCATCAATTATGTGATTC
>JAGOGF010000068.1 GCA_017996845.1 Butyrivibrio sp. | reverse complement strand
ATTCGGTTTGTACCGTGGTAAAGAGGAGAGGAGCATTATGGTAAAAAGAATCTATGTAGAAAAAAAGAAACCATTTGCAGGCAGAGCAAAGGAACTGAAGGAAGAGATTGCAGGTTATCTCGGAATTCGCAGCGTGGACGAAGTACGTATATTTATCCGTTATGATGTTGAGAATGTATCGGATGAGGTCTTTGAACAGGCTACAATGACTGTTTTTTCGGAACCTCCTGTTGATATTCTTTACCGTGAAGAAATAGAAATACCGTCAAATGCGAGTGTGTTCAGTATTGAAGCACTTCCCGGACAGTTTGACCAGAGAGCGGATTCCGCTGAGCAGTGTGTCCGTTTCATCAAAGAAGATGAACAGCCTGTTATTCGGACAGCAGTTACCTATATGCTGATCGGCAGTAATTCAGAAAGCGAACTTGCAAAAATCGAAGAATATGTCATGAACCCGGTTGACTCCAGAATCAGTGCAGCAGAGAAGCCGCAGACACTGGTAACAAATTATGAGGAACCGGAAGATGTCAGATTGTTGGAAGGCTTTATACAGATGCCGGAAAAAGAACTGCAGGATTTGTATGATTCATTTGGCCTTGCGATGACGTTTCATGATTTCAAGTGGATACAGACTTATTTTCAGGAGGATGAGCACAGAGATCCGACCATGACGGAAATCCGTGTTCTGGATACATACTGGTCAGACCATTGCCGCCATACTACTTTTGCAACAGAACTGAAGGACATTACTTTTGCAGACGGGTTCTACAGAAAGCCGATCGAAGATGCGTACAACAGCTATCTGATTGCAAGAAATCAGGTATATCAGGATCCTGAAAAGAGACAGAATAAATTTATCTGTCTGATGGATCTGGCACTGATGGGCATGAAGAAACTGAAGTCAGACGGTAAGCTGACAGACATGGAGAAATCGGAAGAAAACAATGCCTGTACAGTTGTTGTGCCGATAGAAGTTGATTACGGCCAGGAAAAGGTCACAGAGAACTGGCTGGTATTCTTTAAGAATGAGACACATAATCATCCGACTGAAATAGAACCGTTTGGTGGTGCTGCAACGTGTCTTGGCGGAGCAATCCGTGATCCGCTCTCCGGCAGAGGATATGTATATCAGGCAATGCGTGTAACAGGCGCGGCAGATCCGACCGTTCCGGTTGCAGAAACTCTGAAAGGAAAACTTTCACAGAAAAAGCTGGTAACAGGTGCGGCACAGGGTTATTCTTCCTATGGAAATCAGATTGGCCTGGCAACCGGATATGTAAAAGAAGTTTATCATCCCAATTATGTAGCAAAACGTATGGAAATCGGTGCGGTTATGGGAGCAGCGCCGCAGAAGAATGTTATTCGTAAGAGCTCTGATCCAGGAGATATTATCATTCTGCTGGGTGGTCGTACAGGGCGTGACGGCTGCGGCGGAGCAACCGGTTCTTCCAAGGCGCATACCAGCAAGTCTCTTGCCAGCTGCGGTGCTGAAGTACAAAAAGGTAATGCACCGACAGAGCGTAAGCTGCAAAGACTGTTCAGAAGACCCGAAGTCAGCAGCCTGATCAAAAAATGTAATGATTTCGGCGCAGGCGGCGTATCTGTTGCAATCGGCGAACTGGCAGACGGACTGGTTATAAATCTGGATCTGGTTCCCAAGAAATATGCAGGTCTGGATGGAACGGAACTGGCAATTTCAGAGTCACAGGAGCGTATGGCAGTTGTTGTGGATCCTTCGGATGCAGACAGATTTCTGGCATATTCTGCAGAAGAGAATCTGGAAGCGGTCAAGGTGGCAGTTGTAACAAAGGAGCCGCGCCTTGTTCTGAACTGGAGAGGAAAGAGCATTGTCAATATCAAGAGAGCCTTTCTTGATACCAATGGCGCACATCAGGAAACAACCGTAAAGGTCGAGCTCCCTGAAAAAGAGGAAAATTATTTTCATAAAATAGCAGCTCCCAGGGCGGCAGAGGCACTTGCCAGAGGCGATGTAAAGGCAGCCTGGATCGGAGAATTGAATGATCTGAATGTCTGCTCACAGAAGGGACTGGTGGAACGCTTTGATTCTTCCATCGGAGCAGGTACGACAGTGATGCCTTATGGCGGTCAGTATCAGATGACTGAGACACAGGCGATGGTAGCCAAGCTTCCGGTACTGCATGGAAAGAGTGACACAGTAACGATGATGGCTTATGGGTTTGATCCCTACCTTTCTTCATGGAGTCCTTATCATGGGGCAGTGTATGCAGTAACCGAATCCATTGCACGCATTGTCGCAAACGGCGGAGATTATCATAAACTGCACTTTACTTTCCAGGAGTATTTTAAGAGAATGACAGAGGAACCGCAGCGTTGGAGTCAGCCATTTACGGCACTTCTGGGTGCATATGATGCACAGCTGGGTTATGGCATCGCATCCATTGGCGGCAAAGATTCCATGTCAGGATCCTTTAATGAAATCAATGTTCCGCCGACGCTGGTATCTTTTGCGGTTGATGTAGCAAAGCAGCAGGATATCATCACACCAGAACTGAAGAAGGCAGGCAATAAGCTTGTTGCCTTCCGTATTGTCAGGGATGAATATGACCTGCCGGTATATGAGAAAGTCATGGAACTGTATGGACAGATAACCAGTCTGATTCGTACGGGCGCGATCGTATCCTGTTATGCGATGGACAGTTATGGTATTGCTGCAGCAGTCAGCAAAATGGCTTTTGGTAACAGAATGGGTGTTCAACTGGATGAAAACCTGCAGGCAGAGGAGCTTTTTGCAAATGAAATTGCAAATCTGATAGCTGAAGTTCCGGCGGATAAACTGGAAGAAGTACTGCATACAGAAGGCAGCCGCGTGGTTGGTTGCGTAACGGATGATGCAGTGCTTCGTTACAGGGAAGTTGCTGTTTCGATTGCGGAAGCGCAAAAGAGCTGGACCTCCAAACTGGAAAAGGTATTCCCGACAACGGTATCGGAAGACAAGACGCCGGTAAAGAGTGATCTGTATACTGAGAAAAAAGTATATGTATGTAAGAATAAAACAGCAGTTCCCAGCGTATTTATCCCGGTATTTCCGGGCAGTAACTGCGAGTATGATTCTGCGGCCGCTTTTGAAAATGCAGGCGCAAAAGTGATTACAAAGATTTTCCGCAATCAGAATGCGGAAGATATCAGAGACAGCGTGGAAGAATTTAAAAAGTCAATTGAGGCTGCGCAGATTATCATGTTCCCGGGCGGATTTTCAGCAGGCGACGAACCGGATGGAAGTGCCAAGTTCTTTGCTACAGCCTTCCGTAACGCCAAGATCAGGGAAGCGGTTGAAGATATGCTCAGTAAAAGAGACGGACTGGCACTTGGTATCTGCAACGGGTTCCAGGCAATGATCAAGCTGGGACTTGTCCCGACAGGAACCATTGCAGGACAGAATGCAGACTCTCCTACCCTGACCTTTAATACGATTGGCAGACATATTTCCAAGATGGCCTATATCAAAGTCGTTTCCAATAAATCGCCATGGCTGCAGGGGGCAGAACTGGGAGGCGTATATACGAATCCGGCTTCTCACGGAGAGGGCAGATTTGTAGCGCCGCAGGCAGTTCTGGAGCAGCTGTTTGCAAACGGACAGGTCGCAACACAGTACTGTGATCCACAGGGGATGGTGTCCATGGATGATACCTGGAATATCAACGGTTCCTATCTGGCAGTGGAAGGCATCACATCTCCGGATGGACGATGCTTTGGCAAGATGACACATGCAGAACGCCGCGGTGATGGTGTGGCGATCAATATTCTGGGTGAGCAGGATCTGAAGATCTTTGCGTCCGGCGTTGCATACTTTAAATAATTTAGCAGGATAGAGTTGGAGGTTTTGATGAAAGCTTTTTTGATTCTGGAGGACGGGACTGTCTTCAAGGGACAGCATATCGGTGCTGATAAAGATGTAATCAGCGAGATCGTTTTTAATACATCCATGGCCGGGTATACAGAAGTGTTCACGGATCCTTCTTATGCCGGACAGGCAGTATGCATGACGTATCCGCTGATCGGGAATTATGGTGTATGCAAAGATGATATGGAATCGGAGAGAATCTGGCTGGACGGCGTGATTGTGCGCGAATTGTCCGAGATTCCTTCAAATTTCCGCTGTGATATGACGATTCAGGAATTCCTGAACAGATATGATATTCCCGGAATAGAAGGAATTGACACCAGAGCGCTGGTTCGTATTCTGCGGGAAAAAGGAACCATGAACGGGATGATCACAACAGATGAAAATTATAAGGTGGAAGAAATTATTCCGGAATTACGGAAATATACCACAGGCAAGGTTGTGGAAAAAGTCACCTGCAGAGCAAAGAAATTTGTGAAAGGGGTTTCCGCGCTTACAGAGAACGGATCCATTTCGGGAAGCGCAGTTTTTGATCAGGAAGCTTTTGCTGCTGACAGAGCAGGTGATCATACCAAGCGGGAGAAAAAACCGAGTATGGTTCGGGAACTGAACGGAAAAGGTTTAAAAGTCGCACTGCTGGATCTGGGTGCAAAGGATAATATTGCAGACTCCCTTGCAGCACGCGGCTGTGATGTGACGGTATATCCGGCACGGACGACGGCAGAAGAAATTCTGCAAGATCATCCGGATGGCATTATGTTATCCAATGGACCGGGTGACCCGAAAGACTGTCCGGAAGTCATTGCTGAGGTAAAGAAACTGTATGATTCGAACGCAACCATTTTTGCAATCTGCCTCGGACATCAGCTGATGGCACTTGCAACGGGAGCAGATACGTTCAAGATGAAATATGGTCACAGAGGCGGAAATCATCCGGTCAAGGATCTTGCGACCGGACGGGTATATATTTCATCCCAGAATCACGGATATGTGGTAGATATGGACAAACTGGATCCGCAGGTTGCCAGACCGGCGTTCATCAATGTAAATGACGGAACCAATGAAGGACTGGCATATGTCGGTAAGAATATCTTTACCGTTCAGTTCCATCCGGAAGCCTGTCCTGGACCACAGGACAGCGGATATCTGTTCGACAGATTCATTACCATGATGAATACGAAGAACGGATAAGCAGAACTGGTACACTGAAAGCATTTGCGGTAAGAGAGGATAGAGAGATATGCCAAAAAACAAAGATGTGAAAAAGGTACTTGTGATCGGTTCCGGTCCGATTGTTATCGGTCAGGCAGCAGAGTTTGACTATGCAGGAACGCAGGCATGCCGGTCACTCAAAGAAGAAGGAATAGAAGTTGTTCTGGTGAATTCCAACCCTGCAACCATCATGACGGACAGAGATATTGCAGATGAAGTATATATTGAACCTCTGACAGCAAAGGTTCTGGAACAGATCATTGAAAAAGAAAAGCCTGACAGTGTACTTCCGACACTGGGTGGTCAGGCTGGACTGAATCTGGGAATGGAACTGGACGAATCCGGTTTTCTGGCTTCTCATCATATCAAACTGCTGGGAACCAATGCCGAAACGATCAAAAAGGCAGAAGATCGGCAGGAATTCAAGGATACCATGGAAAAAATCGGGGAACCCTGCGCAGCTTCACTGGTGGTTCACGATGTAGAAAGCGGCGCCGTATTCGCACGCGAAATCGGCTATCCGGTTGTGCTGCGCCCGGCCTATACACTTGGCGGCAGCGGCGGCGGTATTGCGCATGATCAGGCAGAACTGGAGGATATTCTGTCCAACGGGCTGCGTCTGTCCCGTGCACATGAGGTTCTGGTAGAGCGCTGTATTTCCGGTTGGAAGGAAATCGAATATGAAGTTATCCGTGACAGTGCAGGCAACTGCATCACGGTCTGCAATATGGAGAATATCGATCCGGTTGGTGTTCATACAGGAGACAGTATCGTCGTAGCACCGTCTCAGACACTCAGTGATAAAGAGTATCAGATGCTCAGAAGTGCATCCCTGAATATCATCAATGAGCTCAAAATCACAGGCGGCTGCAACGTGCAGTTCGCACTTCACCCTACCAGCTTTGAATATTGTGTCATAGAGGTAAATCCGCGTGTCAGCCGTTCTTCTGCACTGGCATCCAAGGCGACCGGCTACCCGATTGCAAAGGTTGCAGCCAAGATCGCGCTCGGCTATACACTGGATGAAATTAAGAATGCAATTACGGGAAAGACTTTTGCAAGTTTTGAACCGACACTGGATTACTGCGTTGTGAAGTTCCCAAGACTTCCTTTTGATAAATTTATAACGGCAAAACGTACTCTTTCAACACAGATGAAAGCAACCGGAGAAGTTATGAGTATCTGTACGAACTTCGAAGGAGCCATGATGAAAGCAATCCGTTCTCTGGAACAGCATGTGGATTGTCTTTTAAGCTATGACTTTTCAGATCTTTCCGATGAGGAACTGACAGAACGTCTTGCCGTGATCGATGATCAGAGAATCTGGGTCATTGCAGAGGCGCTTCGCAGAAACTTTTCCTTTGATCAGATTCATGCGATCACCATGATTGACCACTGGTTTATCAATAAGCTGCATGTACTGGTCAGAATGGAACAGAAACTGCAGCAGGAACAGCTGACGCCTGAGATTCTGCTGGAAGCAAAACGTCTGGAATATCCGGATACGGTCATTGCCAGACTCACGGGCATGCAGACAGAGGAAGTAAAAAAGATGCGCTATGATCATCAAATCACGGCGACCTTTAAAATCGTTGATACCTGTGCAGCAGAGTTTGCGGCAGCAACGCCTTATTACTACTCTGTATATAATGGTCCGGACTCAGAGAATGAAGCGGACCAGGCGGCGAAGGAACCAAAGAAAAAGATTCTGGTTCTGGGCTCCGGCCCCATCCGTATCGGACAGGGAATCGAATTTGATTACTGTTCGGTTCATGCAACCTGGGCTTTTGAAAAAGCGGGTTATGAGACTATTATCATCAATAATAATCCGGAAACGGTCAGTACGGATTTTGATATTGCAGACAAGCTGTATTTTGAACCCTTAACACCAGAAGATGTGGAAAATGTTGTCAGACAGGAAAAACCGGATGGCGCGGTTGTTCAGTTCGGTGGACAGACAGCGATCAAGCTGACACAGGATCTGATGAAAATGGGTGTTAAGATCTTTGGAACGGATGCAAAAGATGTAGACGCAGCGGAAGATCGTGAGATTTTCGATGAGATTCTCGAAGAAACCCAGATCGCAAGGGCAGCAGGTTCTACCGTTTATACCGCAGAAGAGGCAAAAGAAGTTGCAAACAGGCTCGGATATCCGGTGCTGGTGCGCCCTTCCTATGTACTGGGCGGACAGGGGATGCAGATCGCTCTTTCTGATCAGGAAATTGAAGAATTCATGAATATCATCAACCGTTATGCACAGGATCACCCGATTCTGGTCGATAAGTATCTGCAGGGAACAGAGACAGAAGTAGACGCGGTATGTGATGGGGAAGATATTGTAATCCCGGGAATTATGGAACATATCGAACGCTCCGGTGTCCATTCGGGAGATTCCATTTCCGTATATCCTGCGCAGACACTGAGTGTGCAGGTAAAGGAAAAAATTGCGGAATACACCAGAAGACTGGCGAAGGCGCTTCATATCATCGGTCTGATCAATGTGCAGTTCATTGCGGTAGGAGAGGAAGTCTATATTATTGAAGCCAATCCCAGATCTTCCCGTACCGTTCCGTATATCAGCAAGGTAACGGGAATTCCGATCGTTGATCTCGCAGCACAGGTCATGATGGGTAAGAAACTGAAGGATCTTGGCTACACACCGGGATTGCAGCCGGAATCGGATTACATTGCGATCAAAATGCCGGTCTTCTCTTTTGAAAAGATCAGAGGAGCAGAGATCAGCCTTGGACCGGAGATGAAATCAACAGGTGAATGTCTTGGCATCAGCAAGAACTTTAATGAAGCACTTTATAAGGCATTTCTCGGAGCAGGGATTAATCTGCCTCAGTATAAGCAGATGATCATTACGGTTAAGGATGCCGACAAGGGTGAGATCATTGATATTGCACGCAGATATGAAGCACTTGGCTATATCATATATGCAACGCTTTCAACGGCAGAAACACTGAATCAGAACGGCGTACATGCCAGAAGAGTCAATAAAATCAGTCAGGAATCTCCGACGGTCATGGATCTGATCCTGGGGCATAAGATTGATCTGGTCATTGATACGCCCACACAGGGACGGGATAAGACAAGAGATGGCTTCCTGATCCGCCGTACTGCAATCGAAACAGGGGTAAACGTGATTACGGCGCTTGATACCGCACGGGCACTGGTTGCAAGTCTTGAGACAGCCTGCAAGGAAGAAAGCCTGCAGCTGGTGGATATTGCAAAGATCTGAGGATGCTGTTTCAGATAAAAGAAAGCAGGCATTGCCCGGTTGCTATATTCGGGAAATGTCTGCTTTTTCGTAAGGCAGTATTCTGCAATAGTGTTATAGTAGTAAATGAACAGGCAGTATGATCGGAGAGAATGTTACAGGGGAGGCAGATGCTGTTTTGAATAAAGAAAATTATGCCAAAGAGCTGGATCAGATGATCAGCACTTTTCAGGAAAAAAATGAATATCCAAGGCTGCTACTGCATGCATGCTGTGCCCCATGCTCTTCTTATTGTCTGGAATATTTAAGAGAGTATTTTGATGTAACGGTTTTTTTCTATAATCCCAATATTACCGAGGCAGCAGAATATCATAAGCGTGTCGCGGAAGAGAAGCGCCTGATAGAAGAATATAACAGGCAGGTGGAACGGCAGGATTTTGCGGACATGCATTCAGATAAGGGTGCAAGGCGTATTGCAATGCTGGAGGGAAATTATCAGCCGGGGGATTATACGGAAGCGGTGCGAGGACTCGAAGCGTGTCCGGAAGGCGGAGACCGCTGCATAAAGTGTTATGCACTCAGACTGGAAGAAACTGCAAAAACTACAAAAGACAGGAACTTTGATTATTTTACGACAACACTTACGATCAGTCCTTTGAAAAATGCGGACAAGCTGAACCAGATCGGAAAAGAAATGGCGCAGAAATACGGGGTGACATTTCTTCCTTCTGATTTTAAGAAAAAAGAAGGATATAAGCGTTCCATTGAATTGTCACACAAATTTGATCTGTATCGCCAGGATTTCTGCGGATGCGGTTATTCAAAGGCAGAGCGTGAGAGACAAAAGCAGGAGTATGCTGAAAAAAACGGGGAATGTTTGCAGAATGGTATTTGACAGATTCTCCGGTACGTGTTTCAATAAGAAAATAGCTGAATAACATTTGATTTTATGTATTTATATACATTTTATGACAGTGCAGATTCAATCGTAAGCATTGGTAATGCACGGTTACTATTTTTGGTATAAGGAAGGATTATTAATTTGAAAAAGGTAATTGATCTGATTACAAAGGAAGTATCGGATGCATTTGTGGCAGCAGGGTATGATGCAGGACTGGGACGGGTTACCTTATCCAACCGGCCTGATTTGTGTGAATATCAGTGTAATGGTGCAATGGCAGGTGCAAAGGAATATCATAAGGCTCCGTTTATGATCGCAGATGAAGTTGCAGCAAAATTGCAGGGAAATGAAATATTTGAGGCGGTGGAATCGGTTAAACCCGGATTCCTGAATATAAAAGTCAGCAAAGAGTTTGTCAGACAGTATATTGTTAAAATGCTGCATGAGAAAAAGTTTGGCGTGGAGCAGCCCGGTCATGCACCGGAATTCATCGTTGATTACGGTGGACCCAATGTCGCCAAACCGCTTCACGTGGGACATCTGCGCTCCGCTGTTATCGGAGAGTCATTAAAGAGAATTCTCCGTTATACAGGCCATAAGGTGACGGGTGATATTCATCTGGGAGACTGGGGCCTGCAGATGGGACTGATCATCACGGAACTGCATCATCAGAAGCCGGAGCTTCCCTATTTTGATGAGAATCATTCCGGTGCATATCCCAAAGAAGCACCGTTTACCATTTCAGAACTGGAAACGATCTATCCGGAAGCAAGTAAGAAATCCAAGGAAGATGATGTCTATAAGGCAGAAGCCATGGAGGCGACCAAACTGCTGCAGAACGGACATAAAGGTTATCGTGCGTTATGGCATCATATACTGAATGTATCGGTTGCAGATCTAAAGAAGAATTATCAGAATCTGAACGTGGATTTTGATCTGTGGCGTGGAGAATCAGATGTACATGAAGTGATTCCCGGTATGGTTACATACATGAAGCAGCATGGTTATGCGCATGAAAGTCAGGGCGCGCTTGTGGTAGATGTTGCAGAAGAGTCGGATACCAAGGAAGTTCCGCCCTGTATGATTCTCAAATCAGATGGTGCCTCCCTTTATAATACAACGGATCTTGCAACCATCAGCCAGCGAATGGATGAATTTCATCCGGACGGAATGGTCTATGTGGTTGATAAGAGACAGGAACTGTATTTCACACAGGTATTTCGCTGCGCACGCAAGACAAAGCTGGTAATGCCGGAAACAGAGCTGCATTTTGTAGGCTTTGGAACCATGAACGGCAAGGATGGCAAACCTTTTAAGACCAGACAGGGAGGCGTTCCGCGTCTGGAGAATCTGATTTCTGAAATTGATGAACAGATGTATAACAGAATCAAAGAGGGTAATCAGGATATTGCAGAGGCAGAAGCGAGAAAGACTGCGCATCAGGTTGCACTTTCCGCAATCAAATATGGAGATCTCTCCAACCAGCCTTCCAAGGACTATGTATTTGATATTGAGAAGTTTACTTCTTTTGAAGGAGATACGGGACCATACATTCTTTATACCATGGTTCGGATCAAGTCAATTCTGAATAAATATGAGCTGGAAGGAAAATCTGCAAAGGAAGCACTCTTGAACGCAGCAGCAAGTGATACGGAAAAGATGCTGATGCTGCAGCTGACCAAATTTGCTGACAGTATCGAAAGCGCATCCCGTGAACTGATGCCGAACAGAATCTGTGCATATATTTATGAATTGTCCAATGATTTTAACAGCTTTTATCATGAGACCAAGATCCTTACGGAGCCTGATCAGAACAGGAAAGAAGGTTATATTGCACTGCTGAACATTACACTGAAAGTCCTTGAGACAGGAATTGATCTGTTGGGATTTACAGCACCGGATAAAATGTAAGCAGCGTAGATACAATATATTATGATGGAAGAGCCAAAACACATTTTCAGCAACAGGGATCTGTATAAACTATTGATCCCTGTTATGGCTGAACAGTTCCTGAATTCTCTGATGGGAACTGCAGACAGCATTATGGTCAGTAACGTTGGACCGGCTGCTATTTCTGCGGTTTCTCTTGTCGATTCCATGAATATGCTGATTATTCAGGCTTTTTCAGCACTTGCAACTGGCGGGGTTATTGTATGTGCCAATTTCATTGGACAGCAGAAGCCTGAACAGGCCAGAAATTCTGCAAAGCAGTTGAGTCTGGTAGCACTTGTTCTTTCAATTGTGATCATGTTGCTCAGCATGTGGTTTCGGACACCGCTCCTTCATCTTGTTTTCGGGAAAGTAGATGCGGAAGTAATGACGGCTGCGTCAACTTACTTCTTTTATACGATTCTTTCTTTCCCGGCTATCGCCATGTATAATGCGGGAGCCGCGATTTATCAGGCACAGCGCAATACGAAACTTCCCATGCTGATTGCGGTATATTCCAATGCACTGAATATTGCAGGGAATGGATGGCTGATCTGGGGGATGCATATGGGGGTCGCGGGCTCTGCAATTGCCACACTGGTATCCAGAATTGTTTCTGCGGTTGCAGTATATGTGTTTCTGCACCGGGAAGGACAGGAAATCAGCATCAGAAATTATGCGGAGACCAAACCGGATCTGCACAGAATCAAGACGATTCTTGCGCTTGGAATCCCCAATGGAGTGGAAACTGCAATGTTCCAGTTCGGCAAACTGGCGATCCAGTCAACCATTTCCACCCTTGGAACGGTTGCCATGGCAGCGCAGGCAATGACAGCTATTATGGAAGGACTGAACGGTATCGCAGGGATCGGAATCGGAATCGGACTGATGACTGTCGTGGGACAGTGTATGGGAGCAGGCAGGAAAGATGAGGCCAGATACTATGTGAAGAAACTGTCAATCTGGGGAGAAGTAACGGTAACAGCCTGCTGTATTCTGATCTATCTGCTGGCGCGTCCCATTACCATGCTGGCCGGAATGACAAAGGAAAGTGCTGACATGTGTCTGTTCATGATGGGGTGGATCACCATCATCAAGCCACTTGTGTGGACAGCTTCCTTTATACCGGGATATGGAATGCGCGCGGCAGGTGATGTGAAATTCTCCATGATACTCAGCACGCTTTCGATGTGGATATTCCGTGTGAGTCTTTGTACATTCCTGTGCAGAGTAATGGGGTTTGGTCCGATTGCGGTCTGGATCGGGATGTTCACGGACTGGACAATCAGGGCAGTATTTTTTACCTTCCGTTTCAAAAGCGACAAATGGCTGTCGCATAAGGTTGTGTGAAGCGTTCTTGCCGAAAAAAAGTATATAAAAAATCGCATAAAAAAATCAGTACAAAATATCCAAAAATCAGTTGACAACATACCTCTATAAGTTGTATATTATCCTAGTCGGCTACGACAAAAGGTATCCGACCTGTTATGGCGAGGTAGCTCAGCTGGCTAGAGCACGCGGTTCATACCCGCGGTGTCGAGGGTTCAAGTCCCCCTCTCGCTA
>JAGOGF010000200.1 GCA_017996845.1 Butyrivibrio sp. | reverse complement strand
ACATCTTGCCTGACATGTCATTCCGGCATTGATCACATATATCGCGGTACTATGCAGATCCTCACACATCTGCAGATATTCATGAAATCCCAGCCCATTGCTTGTCCTGTAGTGCCATAAAAGTGTCTGGGAAGGTCTCTCCCATACCGGCCCTGTCATATACGGGAACCGCAGCATCGTTTCTTTGGTAAAGCCTTCCACCACACATCCTCCGGGAAATCTGACAAAAGCAGGATGCAGATCTGCAAGCATTTCCATCAGATCTTTTCTGAGACCATGCCCCAGATAGGTTTCATGCGGCATCAGAGAACTGTATCCGATCAGGATATGTGCCTTGTTTTCCGACTGTATTGCCAGTACTGCATTATGATCTGTCGTATCAGACGTAAGCCTGATCTGTACACAGGAATAAGCAGTTGTTATCTTTGTGACACATCCTGCCGCATATATCTTTTTATTGTCCGCAGCAGATTTTAACATCACCTGAAGCTCTGCTGCAGCTTCTTCCTGTAATGATCGAACAAACATATAAAAATCATATGTCTCTCCTTTTTGTACCGATATGCCATGGTATCCAATATTGTATATGTTTCCGCCTGCTCCAAATTGCACTTCCAATGCAGCTTTTCTGTTTTGATTCAGGACATTTTTATCAGTTAGCAGAATCTCTGCATTTTCACTGTACCATGCCGGAATATCTGTTTCATCCTGTCCGTCTGTCCAACTGCGCATTCCTTCACCGTTATGAAACGTATCTTTCCAGCCTGTTGGACTGATAAAAGCATCTTTTCCGTTTATCGGCGTACACCCCTCAGGCAGGATGGAATCCTCAAAGGAACGATTTCTGAGCATTTCCGGATAGAGTCCGCCATCTCCTGCTCTGTTAATATCTTCAAAAAAAATCCCATACAAATCTTCCGATACCGGAAAAAGTTCTTTTTCGGTTCTGACAGTAAGCTGATTCATGATTGTATCTCCCTGTATATTAGCCTTATATATGCAGATCGGGAGCCGAAGTGGTACCGGTTCCCGATTCTCCATAAAATGTTATCTGTTATAATCTATTCTGTCCGATTATTTTGCTGCTTTTCTTGCATCTACGACAACCTGGTACTTTGCTGTATCAAATTTTACAAGATCCTGCCAGCCAAATCCATCTAACTGCTTGCACATAGCATCCCACATCTGATCAAACTCAGCATCACTTGTTGCATAAATCATCTTCCAGGAATCAGTACAGATTTCCTTACCACACTGACTTCTGATCAGTGCTGTATCTGTATCATCAATTGCAAGAGGCTTGTTAACACTTGCAACGATCTTCATCTGGCCTTTATCTTCAAGATATTTTACTTCATTTTCAGCGCCAAACTTTGCCTGCCATTCTGTTGTTGTCTTTGTCTGGTTCTGCTTAATATAAGATGCCCAGTAATCTGTTCCGTAGGTTTCCTTCGTGTTCGGGTTAATCTCAACACTTGCTACGATCCACTGGTTCAGCTTGTCATTACCATCCTGCCAGAGTCCGCCGCCTTCTGAATCCGGAACAGTAATATCCTGATTGTA
The DNA here is from genome assembly GCA_017996845.1 of Butyrivibrio sp. The sequence goes on along the minus strand of JAGOGF010000200.1, from coordinate 2,404 downwards.
TCTGTTCAAGCCGTCTTTGGTCAGTGTATAGGTTCCATCATCATTTACAGTGTATACAAATCCCTTTGTTCCGGCATGCTGCAGTTCAAGTCCTTCGGGAGAAGCCAGCCAGTCAAGGAATTCCATAACTCTTGCTCTCTTATCACCCTTTACATCTGAACCGACACCCCATACACGTCCACTTCCATAATAGTAATCGGAAGCCTGATACATGTTCATATCTGTAAGCGGAATTGCTGCGTAATTCTCACCTTTTTCGCCTTTATCGGGTGAATTGGTAAAGCCATACTGCCAGCTGTACCATAACAGATCTACTCTGCCCTGTTTCATCTTGTCACATGCTGCATTCCAGTCCTGTGTTGCAGAATCAGGATCTACCAGTCCCATAGCCTGCGCCTGATACAGGAACTTCAGCATCTTGTAATATGCACCTGCCTTGTCTGTTAATGGTGTGATGCTGTTATCTGTTCCAAGTAAAATAGAACCATTCACTTCCTGACCGTACCACTTTGTCAGCTGATTTACATTCTCAATACTGGTATTATCCCAGTCAGGCCACAAAGTAATTGCATATGCTTTATCTCCTGCTGCATTTGTTCCGTGTGCATCCTGGATCTTTTTCAGAACAGCAAGAAGATCATCTGTGTTCTTCAGTTCCGGGCTTCCTGCTTCTGTATAATAATTCCACTGCAGTCTCGGACAGGTATATACTTTATCTTCCATATAGGCTGTCGGGCCGTTGGAGTTCATTTCAGTCGGTATCGCATATACACTGCCGGCATCAACACCATCCATGGCACTGTTGAATTCATTGATCTGAGAAGCATACTTCATCAGATTGGGGTATGCTGTAATATCGTCTTTGATATCTGCAACCAGTCCTGCCTGGATGCAATCCTGCATATCTGCATTATCAAGTACAACGATATCACCAAGCTTACCGGATGCGCATCTTGTCTGATAAAGTGATTTCGGATCTCCTGCAACCTGTGGTGCTACAATATTCAGTTTGAGATTAAACTTATCCTTGATGATCTTTCCAAACCATCCGGTCTGTTCGCCCTGGAAGTTTGATGCCACATCATAAACATCCAGTGTCAATTCATCATCATGTGATACAGATGCTGCTGTCTGTGCCCCCGCTGTTGTTCCTGAAGCTGCTGCTCCCGAAGCTGCTGTTCCGGATGCTTCTGTTGTTGCTGTAGCACTGCTTCCGCAGCCGGTCAGAACGGTAGAAACGGTCATGCTGGTCATCATTAGAACTGAAAGCACTTTTTTGGAACCAATATTTCTTTTCTTCATGTTACCCTCCCTTATTGTTTTTTGCATCTATCAGCAATGGCAGCGTCCCCTTTTACGGATAAGCGATCCATCGTCAACCATCATCCCTTTACTGCACCAATCATAATTCCCTTAATGAAATACCTCTGGAAAATCGGATATACGAGCATAATCGGAACAACTACGATGATCGTAATCGTCATTCGAATGCTGGTAGCCGTCTGTGTTGTTGCAAGAGCACCTGCCAGAGAAGCGCCGGAAGAAGTACTCTTTGCCAGACTGGAAAGAGAACTTGCCTGATTCAGATACTGATACAGTATGAACTGTAAGCTGTACAGCTTTGTATCTGTCATCAAAAGCAGTGTATCCTGAAAAGCATTCCACTGTCCGACTGCTGAAAAAATTGCAACAGTTGCCAGGATCGGTTTCATGATCGGCAGCATGATCGTCCAGAATACCGTCAGTACTCCTGCTCCATCCAGCTCTGCTGCCTCACTGAGCGCTTTTGGTATAGACTCTACAAATGTTTTGGTCAGAATAATATAAAAAGGTGATACGACAAGCGGCAAAATATATCCCAGGAAATTATTGGTCAGATGGAGATTCTTCATCGTCAGATACCATGGAATAATTCCTGCATTGAAATACATCGTTGCAACTGTCAGTCTGTACCATAACTTTTTGTGCCACATTTTTTCCTGTGTGAACATATAGCCCAGAAATGCCGATGCACCAACCGTTAAAATGGTTCCGATCACTGTTCTTGCAAATGAAATCTGTGTTGCCTGCAGCAAACCATCAATTTTCAAAGCATTGAGATAATTCTGAAAATGAATTCCCTGCGGCCAGAATAAAATCTTTCCTCTTGAACTTAAATCATTGGCACTGATTGTATTGATAAAAATGTAATAAAACGGATAAACACAAAGAAAAGAGCAGATTGAGAAAATAATATAGCATGAAACTGAAAGTGCTCTGTCTCCCTTGCTTTCCTTTATTTTGTTCTTTTTAACAACTGCTTCCTGCATTTTTTTCCTCCCGGGTTACAGAATACTTTCGCCTCTTATCAGTTTTGAGAAATTGTTCACGAGAAACAGTAACACTACACTGATCAGACTCTTAA
>JAGOGF010000199.1 GCA_017996845.1 Butyrivibrio sp. | reverse complement strand
ACGAAATTTTTATATCAATTTTTCAATTTTTTTCAAAGCTTTTCATAAAAAAAGCATCCGGTAAAACAGCTCCCTTGCATCCTACCACCAGCTCACTTACATGATTTGCCAGCGTTAACGCTTCCAGATTGGAATCCCCAAGGGCCCTGCAGGCTATGTAGGTTCCAATGTGCGCATCTCCTGCCCCGGTCCCGTCTATCTGTTTAACCGATTTTGCAGGAATGGTATAGTTCTGTCTGTTTTGTGGATCAAAGCAGACAGTCCCCTCTTCGCCGTTTGTCACGATTACAGTATTTCCCGTAATTTCTGCTGCCATCTCTGCTATTTTTATAACTTCTGCAGTTGTAAAATTATCCGGCGTTTCTCTTGCGGCCTCTTTCGGCCTCTTATTTTCTTTTTTCAGCCACGCTCCCGCTTCTCTGGCATTCAGATGCAGAACGGGATGCAGTGCATAGAGTCTTTTCTGTCTGCTTTCCGGTACCGAATTAATCCTTGGACCCGGGGCATAATAGATTGTTTTATTGGGGCAGCTTTCCAGAAATCTCAGAATTTCCTCTCCGGAAGACTCTTCCATTTCCAGTCCGCATACATAAATGCCGTCAATCTGATCTTTGTCAATCTGATCAAACCACTCTTTTTGAAACCGATACTCTGCACCATGTACCGCCATAAATGTTCTGTTGCCGCTTTTATCAATCAGACAGTAACAGCAGCCGTTTTCCTGCTGCGGTAAAAGTGTTGTTTCCATTTTCTGCTTTGCCAGTTCTTTTTTGACAAAATCCCCATAAATTCCGGTTCCGACAGGTGAAAAGAGCATATAGGGTATCTGAAAAAGCCGCAGCATATTCGAAACATTATAAGCACAGCCGCCAAGTGACAGCTTCTGCGCTTTTGGAATAATATCTTCTTCAGGCCGGGGAAGATGATCCATTTCAATGATTACATCTGCTACCGTTGAGCCAATAACCAGTATTTTCTTCATTATCAAAACCTTTCATATAAATCAGCCATTATATAATTACAGCCTTTTTCATCCCTTTGTGTGGGCACAATGTCTGCAAAAGTCACATGGCTCTGCTTTCTTTTTTGTATAAGCAGACACCACCTTCGGAGCTTTCAGCTCCTCGGTCGTGTTGCTCGCCATATGTCTTTTTCCATCCATTTGCGCATGCGCAATGTCTGCAAAAGTCACATGGCTCTGCTTATACACGCAAACAGAAGGAGAAGATTTTCATTCCTTCTCCTTCTGCTGCTATTATAAATTCAGTTCAGGCGGTTCGTCTATGTGGTCAGAAATATATTTTCCATTTTTTTTACGTTGCCTGACACACTCGGTCAGAAGATACTCAATCTGTCCGTTCACAGAGCGAAAATCATCTTCCGCCCATGCGGCAAGTGCATCATACAATTCTCCGCTCAGCCGAAGCGGTACCTGTTTTTTTTCACTCATAATAATTACTTAGTACAACGAACCGGAATTTATAACCGGTTGTGTATCATGATTTCCGCACAAAACCACCAGCAGATTGGAAACCATCGCCGCCTTTCTTTCATCATCCAGTTCTACCACATGATTTTCATTCAGGCGATCGAGTGCCATTTCCACCATTCCGACTGCGCCATCCACAATCATTTTCCTTGCATCAATAACAGCTGATGCCTGCTGTCTTTGCAGCATCACTGCTGCTATCTCCGGTGAATACGCAAGATAGGTAATTCTCGCATCCACAATTTCCAGTCCTGCATCTCCAACTTTAGCCTGAATCTCATCTTTGATTCTATTGGCTACGATTTCACTTGATCCGCGCAGGCTTCCGTCATCTGCCTGACCATCCCCGGTTGTGTCCACACCAGGTACCACATCATACGGATATATCTTTACGATATTTCTGACTGCACTGTCGCACTGCAGGGAAAGATATTCTTTATAATTATCTACTGTAAACACTGCTTTCGCGGTATCCACTACTTTCCACATTACAGCAACTCCGATATCAATGGGGTTACCCAGGCAATCATTTACTTTCTGACGTCCGTTGTTGAGTGTCATAATCTTAAGCGATACCTTACTGCTGCCTGCTGCACTTTTTCCTGCTGCAATCTGTACCGCGGCCGCGGCCTTATCCACATCACTGCTCTGCCCCAGATGGGTATGTGCTGCCGGATTCACACTGGTACAGAACGGATTTACAAAATAGAATCCCGCTCCTTTGAGTGTTCCGACATAATTACCAAACAGTGTCAGAACAAGCGCTTCCTGCGGCTTTAGTACTTTCAGCCCCATAATCGGGATCCAGAATATGCAGATCATTACCATGATCAGACCAAACCACAGTGTTTCTTCAAAATTTTCCACCCGATTTTCCCCAAGGATCATGAGAATAACCAGAACTGCATATACCGCAATGATTCCCAACATTACCGCCATACCATTCTTTTTATCTGATAAAATTTTCTCTTTCATATATTTTCCTTTCCTAATAAATAAATTGTTTTGAATTTATTTGATATCATTATGATATCACTATAGTTTTATTTGTCAACTGCACTTGCGTTATATTTTATAGATAATCTTTATATCATCCGCATATGCAAAAAGTGAGGGGGATGCAATACTCCACCTCACTTTTATGCTATCACTTATTTTATATTCACCAAAAAGGTAATTTCGTTTATTTTTTTCTTTCTCAGGTTTGCATTTTACACTTTCAAAATACAGGATGGTTTTGGAATAAGCGTTTCTATTTCTGTTTTGATCAATTCTCCGCTCTTTGTATTGATCTGAATCACACTCAGATTTCCGGATTCCTGATTGGCAACAACAATGTGATCTTCAAATATTTCAAAATCTCTTGGCATGGAACCGCCGCATGAAACAGATTGTACTCTCTCAAGTATTCCATTTTCGCATACACGAAAAGATATAATCAGGTTGAATATTCTTGCGCTTGCAACCAGAATATTCCCATCTTCCGTGAATTTCACAGCTGCTCCAGTCATTCCGAGTTTTACCGCATTTGCATCGCACCCATCCGGAAGCAGATTGATTCTCTGTACAAGCTTGTACTTCTGGTCCTCCACTTTCTGCACTGTATCCGTTTCTTTCTGGTATACCAGAATTTCAGCCCCCATCTCTGTAATAACATACAGCATACCCGGATGTGCCGCGTGCAATGTCAAATGCCTTGGCCCGCAACCTTTTGGTGTTTCCATATCCAAACCTGTTTTTTCCAGACTGCCTGCCCACGGATCAAGTTCGTAACGGATAATTCTGTCTAGTCCCAGATCGCATACATATAACTGTGTATCCACAAATTTTGAAAAATGAACATGGGGTCCTTCCTGTCTGCCTTTATAAATACTATGCCCTTCATGCTGCCGATGCTCTGTCATGCAAATTGGGATACCCAGTTCATCAAGCCTGAACATTCCTAGACTTCCGCTTGTATAATTCGCCACCGTCAGAAATCTCTCTTTTTCATCTAAAGCAAGATGACATGGATCTGCCCCCTGCGAGGACACGGAAGTCAAAAGCTGTGGATGTCCGTTTTCCATTACAAAAACTGCCACCCGTCCTTCCGGATTTCGTTCTTCTACTGCATACAATACTTTTTTATTGGGATGCATCAGTATATAAGAAGGATTTTCCACCCCCGAAACCGTATAAAGGCATTGCAACGTTCCTGCCTGTGTATCAAGTTCATAACAATATATTCCATTACTGTCCTGCGATGCATAACTTCCTACCATAAATCTGCAGTTCGACATTTTATTCTCCTTCCAGCATTCAAATCTGTCACTTCTTTGTTCACATACAATTACCTTACATTTGTTCCATCAAACCCTGCATTCCTTTTTCTTTATACAACTTTTTATAATAACCGATTTCATCCTGAATCATACTGTCTATCACGCGCATTCCCATCAGTTCCACCGGTGCACGGTCATCTGTAAAAATCAGATTTCCGCCATGATACCCGGTCATGCCGCCCTGCACCTGCC
>JAGOGF010000067.1 GCA_017996845.1 Butyrivibrio sp. | reverse complement strand
GAAGATATCGGGCGTTTACGTGAAAAACTGAACGCATCGTGTACGCTGAAGGAAGTTGATTTTCAGGAGGTTCTGCATATCGATATGGAGATGCCGTTATTATATGCAAATGATAAACTGGTCAGGGAAGTGTCACTTCTGGAACCCTTTGGAAACGGAAATACCCGGCCCATATTTGCAATCAGAAATATTAAGCTTTTGTCGGGAAAAATTATGGGGAAAAATCAAAACTGTGCAAAGTATAAGATCATGGATGAAAACGGAATGAAATATGATATGATCTATTTTGGAGATATGAGCAGATGGACCAATTTTCTGATAGAAAAATATGGAATCGAGACAGAAAGAAAATTGAACAGTGGGATGTATATCGAACTGGAAAATGCAGTGGAAATCAGTCTGGCATACTATCCGGATATCAATTGTTATCAGGGAAGGGAATCTTTACAGATTGTGATGACCGATTTTCTTTGAGAAAATATAACCACAAAAGCCCTCACATAAATGTGAGGGCCCTGCGGTTTTCTTATGAGGGGGAGATAGTGAGTTCATCAACTATCCTGTATCTAATATAACTGTAAATTGTGTTCAAATTGTGTTCAAATTTTGAAAAAATAATTAAATGCAGAAATGAGGCCTAATAATGAAACTGAGCGAATTACTGGAAAAACTGGAATACAAGGCAACTGTTGGTAATACTGACAGAATTGCCAATCCTGAAAAGATTGAAATTAGTGAAGTCGTTAATGATTCCAGAAAAATATCAGATGGATGTCTTTACATCTGTGTAAAGGGAGCAAACTTTGATGGACATTTGTTCGCTGCTGCGGCACAGGAAAAAGGCGCTGCAGCAATTGTTACACAGGAAAATGTAGATCTTCCCCAGGAAACACAGATGACTGTGATTCATGTGAAAGATACCCGGTACGCGATGGCTTTTATTTCAGCTGCATATTTTGGAAACCCGGCGCAAAAGCTTAAGACAATTGGGATTACAGGTACAAAAGGTAAGACAACGACCACCTATCTGATTCGCAGTATGCTCGAAAATGCAGGGCATAAAGTGGGATTGATCGGAACGATTGAAGTTATGATCGGAGAGGAGCATATTCCGGCAAGCAATACGACACCGGAATCATATGACCTTCAGATGTATATGCGCAGGATGGTGGATGCCGGATGTGACACGGTGGTAATGGAAGTATCATCCCAGGGGCTGATGCTGCATCGCAGTCAGGGTTTTATTTTTGATATCGGTATTTTTTCCAACATTGAACCGGATCATATCGGTCCAAATGAACACAAGGATTTTGATGAATATATGCACTGCAAAGGTATGTTGTTTAAACAGTGCAAAGTCGGAATTGCAAATGCCGATGACAGTCATATGGAACAGGTTATGGAAGATCATACCTGTACTCTTGAGACATATGGCATTGGAGAAAGTGCTGATTTGCGTGCCGTTAATCTTGCATATATTCATAAACCGGGAGAACTGGGTGTGTTTTTTGATACAGTTGGTCTGATTAATCTGCACGCAGAGGTGCCGACACCAGGTAAATTCAGCGTATATAATGCACTTTGCGCAATTGCGGTTGCGCGGCATTTTGACTGTACGCCGGAAGAAATCACGCAGGCACTCAGGAAAGCAAAAGTCAAAGGCAGAATTGAAATGGTTAAAGTGTCAGATGAGTTTACAATGATGATCGATTATGCACATAATGCGATGGCACTCAAGAGCCTTTTGTCAACGCTCCGCGATTATCATCCGGCGAGACTGGTATGCTTATTTGGCTGTGGCGGCAACAGATCCAAACTGCGCAGATTTGAAATGGGTGAGGTCAGTGGCAGGCTTGCTGATTTTACAATTATTACGTCTGATAATCCAAGATTTGAAGATCCGATGGATATCATTCATGACATTGAAACCGGGATGAATAAAACAGATGGTAAATATATTGAAATTCCGGACAGAAAAGAAGCCATTGCATATGCAATTGATCACGGGGAGCAGGGAGATATCATTGTGCTTGCCGGAAAAGGACATGAAGATTATCAGGAAATATGCGGTGAAAAGCATCATATGGATGAGCGTGAACTGATTCAGGAAATTCTGGATGAGCGAAAAGAACAGGGAAGAAATTGAACGATATAAAAGACAGTATCATTTCGGAAAACGGAAAAGACATGTCAGATACATATTATGCAAGTATTATTATAGATATTTCACATGAAAAGGTTGATCGGCCTTTCCAGTACAGAATACCGGAGAATCTGCGCGCAGAGGTAAAAATGGGAACCTGTGTTCAGATTCCTTTTGGCGCGGGGAACCACCTTCGCAGGGGATATGTGATAGCACTTTCGCATCAGCCCGAGATTGCGCAGGACAGAATCAAAGATATTGCCGGAATAGCAGATGAGAATCTTCCGGCAGAAGCTGTTTTCATCAAACTTGCGGTGTGGATGAAAGAACAGTATGGATCGACCATGATCAATGCGCTTAAGACGGTACTTCCTGCCCATAAGAAGCAGAAGGAACTGCAACATAGATTTATCGTATGGAAAATGCCAATGCGTGAAGCAAAGGAATTCTATTATGAGTGTGACAGAAAAAAGCAATATGCCCGCGCAAGGCTTTTGAAGGAACTTCTTGCGGATCCGGAAGGGAGAATGCCTTATGAACTTGTGACAGGGAAACTGAATGTCTCGGCTGCAGTAGTGAAATCACTTGCAGATCATGGGGTAATCCAAATTGAACAGGAAAAATTTTACCGAAATCCCGTCAAAACAGAAAATTCTGTAAATGCAGACAAGGTACTGAGCGCCGAACAGCAGAATATCGTTGATACAATCACACGCGATTATGATGAAGGACTGCGCAAAACCTATCTGGTGCACGGAATTACAGGCAGTGGAAAGACCGAGGTATATATCGCAGCAATTGAAGAAATAGTGCAACGCGGAAAACAGGCAATTGTGCTGATTCCGGAAATTGCACTGACCTATCAGACGCTGATGCGTTTTTACCGGCATTTCGGGGACAGCGTATCAGTCATGAATTCGACATTGTCGCAGGGAGAAAAGTTTGATCAGTTTGAACGTGCAAGAAAAGGCGATATAGATATTATGATTGGACCCAGATCAGCGCTTTTTACACCTTTTCCGAATCTGGGACTGATCATTATTGATGAAGAGCATGAACCTGCCTATAAAAGTGAAACGATGCCCAAATATCATGCAAGGGAGACTGCAGTCGCGCTTGCGCAGATGGTGCCATCTGGTGCAAGTGTGGTTCTGGGGAGTGCAACTCCTTCATTGGAGTCCTATTACAGGGCACTCCATGGAGAGTATGAACTGATGGAACTGACCAAAAGACTGACAGGGGGAAGCCTTCCGGAAGTTGAGATTGCAGATCTGCGGGATGAGCTGCACGCAGGAAATCGTTCGGTGTTCAGCAGAACATTGCAAAGTTATATGCAGGACAGGCTGCAGAAGCAGGAACAGACGATGCTGTTCATCAATCGAAGGGGACTTGCAGGGTTTGTATCCTGCAGAGCCTGTGGGCATGTATTCAAATGCCCGCATTGCGATGTTTCTTTATCCGAGCATCGTGGGGGGAGGCTGGTATGCCACTATTGCGGCTATGAGGAACCTGTGAGCAAAACATGCCCGGTGTGCGGCTCAAAATATGTTTCTGCATTTCGGGCAGGTACGCAGCAAATTGAAAATGAGGTGCATCGTCTTTTCCCGCAGGCAAAGGTCTTGCGGATGGACGCAGATACGACCAAAACAAAAGACAGCTATGAGAAAATCCTTTCTGCTTTTGCGGGACAGGAAGCGGATATTCTGGTCGGAACGCAGATGATTGTGAAGGGACATGATTTTCCAAACGTGACACTGGTAGGAATTCTTGCAGCTGACATGTCACTCAATGCCAGTGATTATCGCGCCGGAGAAAGAACCTTTCAGCTTCTGACACAGGCAGCCGGAAGGGCGGGAAGAGGAACCCTGTCAGGAAATGTTGTGATACAGACCTATCAGCCGGAACATTACAGTATTGTTGCAGCTGCCATGCAGAATTATCAGGCATTTTATGAAGAAGAGATTGCTTATCGTGAGCTTTTGCGTTATCCGCCAGCGGCGCATATGATGGCAGTTCAAATCTGTGCGCAGGATGAAAATGCCGGTATACAGTTTGCAACAAGACTTCGTGCAGGACTTGAAAATCTGCACATAGCAGATTTGGTTCTGATCGGACCTGCATCTGCAGGAATCGGGAGAATAAATGATATATATCGAATGGTTCTGTATGCGAAAAGCGGAAAGTATACTGTATTGACCAATATCAAGGATCAAACAGAAGGATATATCAGAAGACTGACAGAAGCCGGTAAATTCAAGGGTCTTCAGGTACAATTTGACTTTGACCCCATTAATGGGTTTTAATAGTGTGAAGGAAATATATTATAATAATATGTAAAATATACAGCCGGCATCGGTTTTGTCAGGCATAAATAGTGGAAGAACGAGCAGAAGTGAGGAATGAGAAATGGCAATCAGAACAATCAGAGAATACGGAGATGAAGTCCTTACAAGTGTGTGCAAGGATGTAAAAGAGATCACACCGAAAATTTCGGAACTGATCGATGACATGTTTGAGACAATGTATGAGGCAAACGGAGTCGGGCTTGCGGCGCCGCAGGTTGGAATGTTGAAAAGAATTGTTGTAATTGATACAACAGGAGAAGATCCACATGTACTGATCAATCCGCAGATTCTAAAGACAGAGGGTGAACAGACAGGATATGAAGGCTGCCTGAGTCTTCCCGGCAAATCAGGAGTTGTGACAAGACCAAATTACGTTAAGGTCAGAGCTTATGATCAGAATATGGAAGTATATGAGCTCGAAGGAACGGAACTTCTGGCAAGAGCGATCTGTCATGAACTGGATCATCTGGACGGGCATATGTATGTGGATATGGTAGAAGGCGAACTGGTGAATAACGAAGATCTGATGCGTGAAGAAGATCAGGAAGAGTAAGCAATATGAAGATAGTATATATGGGTACACCGGATTTTTCTGTTGGTGCGCTGGAAGCACTGATCGCGGCAGGACATGAGATTATAACAGTTGTGACTCAGCCGGACAGACCAAAGGGAAGAAACAAGGAATTGACCATATCACCGGTAAAAGAATGTGCGCAGCGGCATGGGTTACCGGTTTATCAGCCGCAGAAAATCAAGGCGGCAGAATCAGTGGCATATCTGAAAACTTTACAGGCGGATATTTATATTGTGGCGGCATTCGGGCAGATGCTGTCTCAGGAAGTATTGGACATTCCCCCATTTGGATGCGTGAATATTCATGCGTCTCTTTTACCACAGTACAGAGGCGCAGCACCCATTCAACAGGTACTTCTGGATGGCAGAACGCAAACCGGGATCACAATTATGCAAATGGATGTCGGATGTGATACGGGAGACATTCTGCTACAGGAAAAACTGGAAATTACAGATGAGGATACCGCGGGAACGTTGTTTGAAAAAATGAGTTCTCTGGGAGCAGAATTGATAGTAAAGGCACTTCCCCTGATCGAGTCGGGAACAATTGTACCGGTCAGACAGGATAACAGCCTTAGCTCATCGACTTCAAAGGTTTCCAAGGAAATGGGACATATTCAATGGAAGGTGAGTGCGCAGGGCTTAGTCAGACTGATTCATGCCATGAGTCCGTGGCCAAGTGCCTATACCAGACTCAATGGTAAGATTCTGAAAATCTGGAAAGCGGAGGCGGCAGATTCTGCAAAAAACGGCGAACCCGGAAGTGTTGCCGAGGTTACGGCAGATTCTCTTTCGGTATATACCGGAAAGGGACAGCTGTATTTGCAGGAGGTACAGCTGGAAGGAAAACGCAGAATGTGTATTTCAGAATTCTTAAGAGGGAATCAGCTGGTATCTGGCCAGAAATTTGATACATAACTGTTGAGCGGATTGCCATGCGCTGGTCATATGCGCAGGAATGAGGAAGAATGTACGGATATTATTACGGGTTTGATTATACTTATGTTCTGGTACTGATTGGTGCCATGTTATGCATGTGGGCAAGCTATCGCGTAAACAGCGTTTATAATAAGTATTCGCACATACGCAGTGCATCCGGAATGACAGGAGCGGAAGTTGCGCAGAGAATACTGGATCGAAACGGGGTTCGGGATGTCAGGGTTGAACATGTAAGCGGCAATCTGACCGATCATTATGATCCGCGGACACAGACCGTAAATCTGTCAGATGCGGTATATGGGTCGACGTCGGTTGCGGCACTTGGCGTTGCAGCACATGAGTGCGGACATGTCATGCAGCATGAAAGCGGATATATGCCCCTGAAAATCAGAACAGCACTTGTTCCGGCGGCAAATCTCGGTTCACAGATCGGATTGCCGCTTGTGATCATTGGTCTCATTTTCGGACTCAGCAGTTCCTTTATTGCAATTGGAATCTGGATTTTTGCACTTGCAGTTTTGTTTCAGATTGTTACCTTGCCGGTTGAATTCAATGCATCGCACAGAGCACTGGTTATGCTTGAAGAATACGGAATTCTGGGAACGGATGAAGTGGAATCTTCCAGAAAGGTTCTTGGCGCTGCAGCGATGACCTATGTTGCGGCTGCTGCTTCTGCAGTTTTACAGCTGCTGAGACTCATTATGCTGGGCAGGCGGAGAGACGACTGAGCAAAATGGTAAATGAACGTGAAATAATTTTAAATATCCTGATGGAAATGGATCGTGGTAAAGCATATCGGCACAGTCTCGTTCGGGACGTTCTGAATCAGTATGATTATCTGGATGTGCAGCAGAAGGGAATGATTAAGCGGATCGTCGATGGGGTAACGGAAAGGCGTATTACACTGGACTATGTTCTGGATTCTTTTTCCAATACGCCGGTACATAAAATGAAACCCCTTATCCGCAGCCTTCTGCGTATGAGTACTTATCAGATTCTTTATATGGATGGTATTCCGGATTCTGCTGCTATTAATGAAGCGGTCAAACTTGCAGATAAAAGAAAATTCCAGGCACTCAAAGGTTTTGTTAATGGCGTGCTGCGTAATATTGCCAGAAATAAAGATAAAATATCCTATCCGGAAAAAAGTGAGACGGATCAGGGCGTACTATATTTGTCAGTCCGATATTCCATGCCGGAAATGTTCTGCCGGATGTGGATGAAAACTTATGGATTTGAGCAGACAGAAAAAATGTTGAAAGCTTTTCTGGAAATCCGTCCGGTAATCATAAGGATGGACGAGCGCTTTTCAGAGGAGGAAATGACCGCACTGGCGGACCGGATGAAAAGAGAAGGCGGAGAAAATTTCGGAATCAGAAAAAGCAGTCTTTTGCCCTATGCATATGAACTTGCACATACTGATAATATTCAATATCTGCCAGGATATGATGAAGCGATGTGGATGGTACAGGATCTGAGTTCCATGCTGGTAACACAGGCAGCGGGGATACAAAAAGGTGACCGGGTAATAGATGTCTGCAGTGCACCTGGCGGAAAGGCGCTTCATGCAGCGGCGAAGCTGGCCGGAACTGGAAATGTAATTGCAAGAGATGTATCCGAAGCAAAATGCAGTCTGATTCTGGAAAATGCAGCGCGCATGCATATGGAAAATATTGTCGTGCAGGTACAGGATGCTACCGTTTGGGATCCGTTACTGGAAAATTCGGCAGATGTTTTGTATTGTGATCTTCCCTGCTCCGGACTTGGTATTATCGGACGAAAGAGCGATATAAAATATGGTGTGACTTCAGAAATGCTGAATTCGATAACGGAACTGCAAAAGAAGATCATGCAGGCGGTATGGAATTATGTCAGACCGGGAGGAATTCTGATGTACAGTACCTGCACCATTCATCGTGCAGAGAATGAACAGATGGTACGATGGATTTGTGAGCATTTTCCCTTTGAACCGGTATCCATGGCACAAATGCTTCCGGAACAGCTGTTGGCGGAACCCTCTGTCAAAGAAGGCTATCTGCAATTATTGCCTGGGCAATATGGTACGGATGGATTCTTTTTTGCAAAGCTCAGAAGAAAGCAGGAGGGCGAAAAAAATGTTTGAAAAAGATATTAAATCGCTCACGCAGGAAGAACTTTCCATAGAACTTGCAGATATGGGTGAACCGGCTTTTCGTGCGAAACAGTTATATGAATGGATGCATGTTAAAATGGCGGCAAGTTATGATGAAATGAGTAATATTCCCAGAGCACTGAGGGAAAAATGCAGAGAAAGATTTAACTATGTATCTTTAAAACAGGTCAGGGTACAGGAATCTGCACTGGATGGAACCAGAAAATTTTTGTTCGGACTTCCGGATGGAAATGTAATTGAAAGTGTCTGGATGAAATACCGTTTTGGAGTAAGTGTCTGTATTTCCTCACAGGTAGGGTGTCGCATGGGATGCAAATTCTGTGCGTCAACGCTGGACGGACTGGAACGGGATCTTCTGCCTTCGGAGATGCTGGATCAGATTTATTCTATGAGCAGAATCATGGGTGAGAAAATATCCCGTGTAGTAGTAATGGGAAGCGGAGAACCATTGGATAATTATGATAATCTGCTTCGCTTTATAAAGCTGTTAACCGATGCAAACGGGATGAATCTGGGGCAGCGCAATCTGACAGTCAGTACGTGCGGGATTGTTCCAAGGATCAGGCAGCTGGCAGAGGAACATCTTCAGATTAATCTGGCACTTTCACTGCATGCATCCACGGATGACAAGAGAAAGCAACTGATGCCGATTGCCATGGAATACAGTCTGTCGGAAGTGATGGATGCCTGCCGGTATTATTTTGCACAGACAGGAAGACAGCTTACATTTGAGTATGCTCTTGTGGGAGGGATCAATGATACACAGGCTGATGCAACGGAATTATCACATCTGCTGCAGGGACTCAACTGTGTTGTCAATCTGATTCCGGTCAATCCGATTAAAGAGCGAAGTTATGTGGAAACTGGGCATTCTGAGGTTGTTGCATTCAAAAATAAACTTGAAAAAAGCAAAATAAATGTTACTATAAGAAGGGAAATGGGCAGGGACATTGACGGAGCCTGTGGCCAATTGCGGCGCAGACATCTTCATGAACAGAACGGCAATTGAGTCCTGTCTCACTTTTTTTGTGTGTTAATAAATCGGAGGCTTTTTTGTTAAAGACATTTTCTGTTACTGACATTGGAAAGCAAAGAGAACTGAATCAGGATTATATTTTTTCATCGGAAGAAAGAATTGGCAATCTGTCAAATGTATTCATTGTTGCAGACGGAATGGGCGGGCATAATGCAGGTGATTATGCGTCAAGATTTACCGTTGATACAATGGTGGAGGAGATTCGGGGGTCATTTGAGCAAAGTCCGGTCAAAATTCTGGAGAATGCCATTCAGTCGGCCAACCGGCAACTGCGAGATAAGGCAGCGGAGAATCCCAAATTGTTTGGGATGGGGACAACCGTTGTAGCGGCAACACTGATCGGACGATATCTTCAGGTTGCGAATGTTGGGGACAGCAGACTCTATGTAATTAATGATAGAATCACCCAGATCACAAGAGATCATTCTCTTGTTGAGGAAATGGTTCGCATGGGCGGAATTGACAGAGAAACTGCAAGGATGCATCTGGATAAGAATATTATTACCAGAGCAATTGGTGCGACCGAGCAGATTGATATTGATTTCTTTCAGGTGGAACTCAAACCCGGCGACATCGTACTGATGTGTTCCGATGGCCTGACCAATATGCTGGAGGATGAAGAAATCCGAATGATCATATGCGGGCAGAGAGATATCATCGAGAAGGCACAAAAGCTTGTCGAAGCAGCCAACAACCATGGAGGTAAGGATAACATTGCAGTTATACTTATTGAACCATTTGCTGACAGTACAAGTCTGACGGAGGAATAAATGATTAAGATTGGAATGATCATCGGAGACCGCTATGAGATCCAGGAAAAAATCGGGACAGGCGGAACAGCTGACGTATATAGAGCACTTGATCGTAAATTGAACAGACCCGTAGCAATGAAGGTTCTGAAGCAGGAATTCAGTGAGAATGATAATTTTGTGTCCAAATTCCGCTCTGAAGCCCAGTCTGCAGCAGGACTGATGCACCCGAACATTGTAAACGTGTATGATGTCGGAAATGAAAAGGGAATTTATTATATCGTCATGGAACTGGTAGACGGTATTACTCTTAAAAAATATATTGAAAAGAAATCCCGTCTGACGGTAAAAGAAGCGGTCAGTATCGCCATACAGGTAGCAATGGGATTGGAAGCCGCACACAATAACCATATTATTCACAGAGATATCAAACCGCAGAATATTATCATATCAAAAGACGGCAAGGTAAAAATGACAGATTTTGGTATTGCTAAAGCAGCGTCCAGCAATACCATCACGTCCAATGTTATGGGATCGGTTCATTATACTTCTCCGGAGCAGGCGCGTGGCGGTTACAGCGATGCCAAGAGTGATATCTATTCTCTTGGGGTGACTTTATTTGAGATGTTGACAGGGCGTGTCCCGTTTAATGGAGATACAACGGTTGCAATTGCAATTATGCATATTCAGGAACCGCTTCCTTCTCCGCGGGAATTTGTACCGGATCTTCCGATCAGTGTGGAGAAAATCGTTTTGAAGTGCTGTCAGAAAAGTCCGGACCGGAGGTATCAGAGTGCTGCACTTCTGATTGCAGATTTGAAGCGTTCGCTTATTACACCGGATGAGGATTTTGTACAATTGATTGATCCGGATGAAGATGGTGCAACACGGATTGCGTCTGAGGGCGAACGGCAGATGATCAAACATGGTTCGACCGGCAAGATATCGCAGACGGAGCAGATGCGCCTGAACAGGGATATTCCGCGTGAAGAATCAAGAGAGAGACGACGCTTTCTGGATGAAGATGAGGCAGAGGAAGATACAAGGCGCAGACGCGAGGACAACAGGCGGGAAGAGAGCAGACGGGATCGTAAAGAGAACCGGTATGAGGATCCTTATGATGAGGAAGAGGAAGATGATTATCAGGATGCTCCCGAAAACTCACGGATGGAGAGAGTTACGGTAGTGATTGCTGTTATTGCAGCGCTTTTGGTTGGCGTGATTATTATTTATATGGCAGGGAGAGGATTTGGCGTTTTCGGCAACAGCGGCAGTTCTTCTTCCGGAAATGTTTCTGCATCGGCAGGCAGTGGACAGAGCGGCATAACCGTTCCATCTGTAATCGGGCAATCCTATGCAGAGGCGGTTTCCAATCTGGAAGCCAAAGGATTCAGGGTTGAAAAAAAAGAAGACAGTGAAAGTTTAGAAGCAAAGAATACAGTTGTTGCACAGTCACCGGAAGGAAATCAGAAAGCACAAAGTGCAGATACGATTACGCTTACCGTAAGTACGGGAGCAAACGCGGCTGCAGCAGGAAGTGCTGCATCTGCCAGTTCACAGGAGCAGGTTGCGGTTCCAAATGTGATCGGAATGGATGAAGAGACCGCAACGCTTACACTGATTGAAGCAGGGTTAAAAGTCGGATCGGTAACCGAAGTCAGTAATGCAGATGCCAATCTGAACGGACTGATCTGTAATCAGACACCTACGGTTGGAACAAAAATCACAAAGGGTTCAACCGTGAGCCTAGAACTGAGTACGGGACCTGCGGCATCTGTTACATACAGCTATTCAGCCAATATTGAAGCACCAACCGCTGCAGAAGACAGTTCTTATGTCAGCGGAACGACGGTGCAGGTTGCACTGGTATCTTCAGACGGGACACAGCTGTTAAATACCAGTACCACTTCTTTCCCGATCACGGTAAACTATACCGGAATCAAGTCTCCCACGGGAGTTCTGAAGATGGTATATGCTGTGACAACACCTACGGTAACAGATCCTGCAACCGGGACGACAACAGGTGGAACCACTGCAACACATACGGTTACAAGAGCAATCACATTTACACAGGCACAATAAGGTTATCCAGTCATATCAAAACAAATATCCGGATAAAAAGGGAGTACATGAAGGGAAAAATAATTAAAGGAATTGCCGGGTTCTATTATGTTGATACCCCATCGGGAATTGTATACGAATGTCGTGCAAAGGGAATATTCAGAAATCAGAATATTAAGCCGCTTGTGGGGGACGATGTGGAGATTGACGTGATCGATCAGGACAAGATGACGGGAAATGTTACAGAAATTATTCCCAGAAAAAATGTTTTGATCAGACCGCCTGTTGCGAATGTGGATCAGGCAATGATCCTGTTTGCAATTGTGCGTCCCAATCCAAGCTACAATCTTCTGGACAGATTTCTGATTATGATGGGACAGCAGAAACTTCCGGTTATCATCTGTTTTAATAAACAGGATATAGCAACACAGGAAGAGCAGCAGCTATTGTCTGATGCTTATGAGAAGTGTGGATACCGTGTTCTGTTTATCAGCGTGGCCCAAAACAGGGGAATCGATGCGGTACAAAATGTTTTACAGGGGAAAACAACGGTAATTGCAGGACCAAGCGGTGTTGGAAAGTCTTCATTGATCAACCTTCTCCATCCGCAGGCAAACATGGAAACCGGAGAACTAAGTAAAAAGATTGCCAGAGGAAAGAATACCACCAGGCATTCCGAACTTTTTTGTATAAACAGTAATGAAGGCGAACATTCTACCTATATGATGGATACGCCGGGGTTTACGTCCCTTTATCTCAAAGATGTTGCATTGCAGCAATTACGGGACTACTATCCTGAGTTTGAACCCTTTGAGCCTGCATGCAGATTTTCAGGCTGTTCACATATAACAGAGCCGGAC
>JAGOGF010000198.1 GCA_017996845.1 Butyrivibrio sp. | reverse complement strand
GGATCACAGGATTTATATGGAGACGCGTGCTTAAAGAGAGTTGCGGAGCATTCACAGAAAATTGTGGAAGCACTTAATGCAACGGGAAAGCTGCCATTTGAAATTGTGTGCAGACCGACATTGATCGATCAGGCATCTATCCGCAAAACATTCAATGATGCAAACAATGATCCGGAATGTGCGGGTGTAATTACCTGGATGCATACATTTTCACCTGCCAAAATGTGGATTATCGGTTTACAGGAGTACAAGAAGCCTCTTTGCCATCTGCATACACAGTTTAATGAAGAGATTCCATATGCAACGATTGACATGGATTTCATGAATGAAAATCAATCTGCGCACGGGGATCGTGAGTATGGACATATTGTTTCCCGTATGGGAATTGACCGTAAAATCATTGTAGGACACTGGGCGGATCCGGAGGTTGTCGAGCAGCTTGCGGGATGGATGAGAACAGCAATCGGAGTAATGGAGTCTTCTCATATCCGTGTCTGCCGTTTTGGCGATAATATGAACAATGTTGCAGTAACAGAAGGTGATAAGGTTGAGGCACAGATCAAATTCGGATGGGAAATTGACCATTATAATGTGAATGATCTGGTAGAGGTTGTAAATGCTGTAAGCCAGGGTGATGTAGAGACACTGACACAGGAATATTATCAGAAGTATCAGATTCTGCTGGAAGGAAGAGATCCGGCAGAATTCAGGAGACATGTTTCAGAGCAGGCACGAATTGAACTTGGAACAGAGAAGTTCTGTGAAGATGGTAATTATCAGGCAATTGTTACACATTTTGGTATGCTGGGAGGACTGAAACAGCTTCCGGGACTTGCGATACAAAGACTTATGGAAAAAGGATATGGATTTGGCGGGGAAGGTGACTGGAAGACAGCAGCCATGGTACGTCTGATGAAAATCATGACCGCCGGTAAAAAGGATGCAAAAGGAACCTCCTTTATGGAAGACTATACCTATAACTTCGTAAAAGGTAAAGAAGGCATTTTGGAAGCACATATGCTGGAAGTATGTCCCAGCATTGCCGAGGGACCGGTATCAATCAAGGTTTGTCCGCTATCTATGGGAAACAGGGAAGATCCTGCGCGTCTGGTATTTACAAGTAAAACTGGCCCGGGTATTGCATGCTCATTGATTGACATGGGCAATCATTTCCGCCTGATCATCAGCGTGGTTGATTGTAAAAAGACAGAAAGCGAAATGCCGAAACTTCCTGTTGCAACTGCGTTCTGGACACCACAGCCGGATCTTCAGACAGGCGCGGCAGCATGGATTCTTGCCGGTGGTGCGCATCATACCTCATTTTCATATGATCTGACGACAGAACAGATGGTGGACTGGGCAGATGCTATGGGAATCGAATGCATTGTAATTGATAACAGTACCAATCTTCGTCAGTTAAAAAATGAGTTGAAATGGAATAGTGTTTTGTACAGATAAAATTCTGGATGCGCCAAGAGTGACGCAGAAATGAGGAAAAAATGGGAGATAACAAAAAGGCAATTGCACTGGGACAGACTGTTCTGGGAATTGAATTTGGTTCAACCAGAATAAAAGCTGTTCTGACCGATATGGAGCACAACCCGATTGCATCCGGAAGTCATCAGTGGGAAAACAGGCTGGATCATAATATCTGGACTTATTCACTGGAGGATATCTGGAGTGGTCTGCAGGATTGTTACGCAGATCTGGCAAGCAATGTGGAAAAACAGTACGGAGAAAAACTGGAGAAGATCGCAGCAATGGGTTTTTCTGCCATGATGCATGGATATATGGCATTTGATGATAAGAATGAACTTCTGGTTCCGTTTCGGACATGGAGAAATACCATTACAGAGGAAGCATCTGTAAAACTGACAGAGTTATTTGGCTATCATATTCCGCAAAGGTGGAGTATTGCGCATCTTTATCAGGCGATCCTGAATAAAGAAGAACATGTTGGAGCGATCACATTTGTTACAACGCTGGCAGGATATATTCACTGGCAGATGACAGGTGAAAAGGTTATTGGCGTAGGAGATGCGTCGGGTATGTTCCCCATTGACTCTGCAACATGCGATTATAATACCAAAATGCTGGATCAGTTTGATACGCTGGTTTCCGACAGACACTTTGCATGGAATATCAGAAAAATTTTACCGCAGGTTCTCACGGCAGGGCAGGAAGCAGGAAGACTCACAGCAGAGGGTGCCAAAAAGCTGGATCCGACAGGAACTTTGCAGGCAGGTGTGCTCGCATGCCCGCCGGAAGGAGATGCCGGAACCGGCATGGCAGCAACAAATTCAGTTGCAGTCAGAACGGGAAATATTTCTGCCGGTACATCGGTCTTTTCCATGGTGGTTCTGGAGCATGATCTGAAAAAGGCACATGATGAACTGGATCTTGTAACAACACCATCCGGAGAACAGGTTGCTATGGTTCATTGTAATAACTGTACATCCGATTTGAACGCATGGGTCGGATTGTTCAGCGAGTTTGCAAAAGCGATCGGCGCAGAGCTGGATGATAATGAACTTTATGGCACGCTGTATCGTAAAGCAATGGAAGGCGATGCAAACTGCGGAGGGCTCCTTGCATATAACTATTTTTCAGGAGAAAGTATTACGGGGTTCAACGAGGGCAGACCTCTCTTCGTAAGAAGACCGGATGACAGCTTTAATCTGGCTAATTTCATGCGAACACATTTGTATACGGCTCTTGGCGCGCTGAAAGCAGGAAATGACATTCTGATAAAGGAAGAAAATGTAAAAGTTGACTGTTTTTATGGGCAGGGCGGCTTTTTCAAGACCAAGGGAGTTGGGGATCGTGTGATGGCAGCAGCGATGAATGCACCGATCAAGTTGATGGAAACAGCAGGAGAAGGCGGACCATGGGGAATGGCACTTCTTGCAGCATACATGCTTCAGAAGGATGAAAAGGAAACGCTGGAACAGTATCTTGCAAGCAAGGTCTTTCATAGTGGAAAAGTTGAAACAACAGAGCCGGATGCAGCAGATGTGAAAGGGTTTGACGATTTCATGGAAGATTATATGGCCGGTCTTTCCATTGAAAGGGCAGCAGTTGATTCCTTAAAGTAAATTCATCACATTAACAGAAAAGTCGGCAATTTCCGTGCAGACATACAGAAAGGAAAAGCTTATGCTGGAAGAGTTAAAGAAAAAGGTGTATGAAGCAAATATTTTGCTTCCCAAGTACGGTCTTGTTACATTTACATGGGGAAATGTCAGTGAGATAGACCGGGAGAGTGGACTGTTTGTTATTAAACCAAGTGGTGTGGATTATGATGTCATGACGCCTCAGGATATGGTGGTTATGGATTTGGAAGGAAATAAGGTAGAGGGAGAAATGAATCCTTCTTCCGATATGTCGACACATCTGGAACTGTACAAGGCATGGAAGAATATAGGAGGAATTGTGCATACACATTCTTCCTATGCAACCAGCTGGGCACAGGCAGGACGCGGAATTCCGTGTTACGGAACAACACATGCGGATTATTTTTATGGAGAAATTCCCTGTGCGAGATGTCTGACAAAAGATGAAATTGCAGAAGCATATGAAGAGAACACGGGGCATCTGATTGTGGATGAGTTTGCACGCTTGGGAAAAGACCCTGCAGCAGTTCCGGCAGTTCTGTGCAAGAATCATGGCGTATTTACATGGGGAAAGAATGGAACGGAAGCGGTGCATAATGCAGTGGTAACCGAAGAAGTTGCAAAGATGGCATATCGTTGTGAAGTTATCAATCCACAGATCAAGCCGGCACCGCAGGAACTCCAGGATAAGCATTATTATCGGAAGCATGGTGCAAATGCCTATTACGGACAGACCGAGAAAAGGTAATGGACGAAATGAGATACTTGTGTTAAATTCTAAGTTGTAAGTTTTTGGATGATTTTTGAAAATATGTTTTTAAAATAAAAAGGAGTGGAGACAGCTATGACTAACAAGGAATTGCAGAAAACAGCGAATGAAGTCCGCAAGGGCATCGTTACAGCAGTGCATTCAGCTAAATGTGGTCATCCGG
>JAGOGF010000197.1 GCA_017996845.1 Butyrivibrio sp. | reverse complement strand
GAAGATCGTTTTCAAGCAAAATCACTTTTTCTTTTCCGCAATCAAGTTCATACATCAATGCAGTCGCTTCCGAAAGCGTATCTCTGATAAACAATTTATTTTCATCAAAGCCGGCCTCCAGTGCGCCGTCTGCGATCGGCTGTGCCTGTTTTCCCACCAGAATGATATAATCACAGACCGCAGCAGCCTGCCTTCCGAATTCCATATTATATTCTGCTTCCTTATCGCCAAGCTCTACCATACCCGGTGTTGCCAGAATTTTGACCATGTCTTCAAAAAGAGCCAGCGTATCAAGTGCTACCTTTGCACCGGTGGGATTGGAATTGTAGGCATCATCCAGAATGGAAACAGCACCATGCTGCAGGAGTTCGAGCCGATGCGGCACCGACTGCAGTCTTCTGACTGCGGGACGCAGTTTGGCAAGCGGTATTCCCATGCAGTTCGCACAGGCAATCGCGCCGACAATGTTCTCTACATTATGCTGACCTACCAGCTTTGTGGTGTATTCTTCATGATCCCCATCCGGAGAAGTTACGGTAAAGGAAGTCCCTGCCTTGGATACTTTCACATCCGCAGCACGATACATGTTCTTTTCACCCATGCCGTATGTGATGACATCTTTATATTTCATATGAGAAGCAATGATTTCATTGTCTCCGTTGATAAATTTCAGATTTTTACCGGCCTGCATGCCTTGTTTTTGCTTTTTCTCTTCAACCGCATCAAAAAGCTCATATTTGGTACCGATAATGTTATCCAATGTATGAAATGTTTCAAGGTGCTGATGTCCGATTGATGTGATCATTCCGTCATCCGGATGTACGATATCGCAGATTTCCCTGATATCACCAACGTGCCTTGCTCCCATTTCACAAACAAATATTTCATGAGTCGGTTTCAGATCATTCCGGATCGTACGAACGACTCCCATCGGTGTATTAAAGCTTTCCGGTGTCATCAGCACACGAAAGCCCTCAGAAAGAAGCGTTGTCAGATAATATTTGACACTGGTTTTGCCAAAGCTGCCTGTTATTCCGATGACGCGAAGATCTTTGTGCTCTGCCAGTATCCGTTTCGCATCATTAATATAATAACAGTTGATTGCATTCTCAATTGGTTTGTTGATCAGATTCACAAATGCTGTAAACCATGGCATCAAAAGCATATAGAACGCCCATATCAATGCTGTAATCATCAGCCCTGTACGCAAATTGCAGTAGAGTACCGCGCTGACTATCGCCAGAATGGCTGTGATGACACCATATGTTGCAAATAATCGTGCAACCCGTTTGGTCACAACAAATTTCTTTTTAGCCGGCTTTGGTAAATACTGCAGGATCAGAAAAACCTGAAAGATAATTGCCAGCGTGAGCATCCAGTGAAAAGACGGTTTGAGATAATATCCAAAAATTCCGGAAGTCCCCAGAAGAACAAATTCTCCCGTATGAAGTCCGTTGTATTGCTTATGTGTCCGCAGGAATCTGAAATATCCCTGAAATTGATATGATGACAACTGCAGCATATGTGTAAAATATCTGAGTCCGAGTACTGCTGCACTGATATAGGTAACTGCAAAAACAGTATAAAAAATTTCTTTCATAGGCTCCATCCCCCTTACAGTTTTATCTGTAAAAAGCTTCCCAAAATCCGCTGGTACAACACCGGGTTGTCCAAAAATGAATAATGTCCTGCTCCCTCTATTACCGCAAGTCCTGCTTCCGGCATCAGTTTCTCCATCTGCTGTCCGTCCGATAAAGGAGTTGCTGTATCTTTATCTCCCCATACCAGCAGCGCCGGCATGGTAACCTTTGGCATATATGGCGCAAGATCCTCATTCACAACCTTCACAAGACTTGCACGCATTACCGGTAAAGCAGCGCTGTAATCTGCCGAACCAAATTTCTTCTGCAGCTTGTTAAGCGCTTCCGGATCCAGTTTCAAAATGCCGGATTTCATAATCAGATTCTTGTAAAAGTGATAGCGCTTCGTACGTTTTTCCTGTTCCCTGGTCCTGACCGGCATAATTCCGGCACTGTCGGTCAGAATAACCTTCGGGATCGTAAATCCAGGATGATACGCATCCAGCTGGGCCGCCAGTTTGATGATGATGCGTCCCCCCATGGAATGTCCCAGAAATATGATCTGTCTGTCCCGTGGACAGATTTTTTTGATAAAAGAAAGGACAAATCGTACATAATCATCTACATCCCAGGGGCTTTGCGGATCTCCGCTCTTGCCAAAACCCGGCAAATCCATTGCCACCACATGATATCCGGCAGCTGCAAAACGGATAATACCGTCAAACAGTTCAATATTCGATCCCCAACCATGCAGCATAACAAGGAGCGGTCCCTGTCCTTCATCTCTGTAATTAATTCTGATTCCATCTATTTGTGTATCCATATATGCACACTCCTGCGCTTTTCCGCCATACATCTTTTGCGAAATACGCATTCCCACTTTCAGTATAATCTTCTGTATTGAAGCTGTAAATTATGTGTCTGTAATCATGTGTATCTTACCATCATCGCTTTGCTTATGCAAATCCGGAACTGCCAGAAAGTTGGTAATTCGTGCGTTTTGTGATCATCCACCGATTGTACTGATCAGAATAATGAACTCCGCATCTTCAATCGGCTGCATGGTAATCCCGTTTCTGTTGCCGATATCTTTCCAGGTATGTTCGGTTGTATCATCCACAAGGTTTACGGCATCCTGATTTCTCCCCATCAGATAATGCGCATAGTTCTCAATAATCTCGGTATATTCATGGCTGTATATGACATGGTTGGTAACGGTCAGGCAGCACATATCTGCCAGGATACTGCCTACATCCCTGCTCTGATCGCTGTAAACAAAATATGCTGATCGATCTGCCCCATCTGCTATCTTCTCCGTTTTTTCCAGAAGTTCTTTCATAATAGAAGAACAGATTTCAACATTCACCCGCTGATTGGTCAGCAAATAGGTAATTCCCCCTGCAAACACCTCATCATCATTCTGGAAATCTTCTATAAATGTATCTTTATTAAAGAAGAAGCTCAGAACTTTTTCATATTTCTTATCCCCGGTCTCCCGATAAAGCTGGGCGGCTGCGGCAAAAGCCGCAGAATGATCATTTGCTTTCTCTTTTGCAGTATAGTATTCCCACGCATGCTCCGCTGCCTGGAGACAGCTTGCAGCATAGGCACTGTCGTATTTCTGATATAAAAAGGCAAATCGTGCCATCGCTCCGGAAAATGCAATGGTTGCTTTCGGTGATACCGGAAGAACCGTAACCGGTGCAAGTGAGAGATTTACAGAATCTGACGCTTCTGTCATTGCAGCTGCATAAACACCGCCGGAAGAAGCCTGCATCTTGCACATCCACTCAATTTCATACCGAACCTCATCCAGAATATCCGGTACCTTGTTGTTGCTTTCCGGTATCCCTGTATCGTCTGAAAAACTGTCCGGGTTCATTTCATATGCCAGCAGCAGATTGTCGATCACACTGCAGCCAGTCAGAACGTCCCGATCTGCTTTTTCATCCAGATGCCACCCACCTGTGACATCAATTTCCTGACCACCGCCCTGCAGGTGTGCCATAGAAAAGTGACAGACACTATGCGCATTCTCTCCCGCGTATGCTTCTGTCAGTGCCATTCCGCATCTGTTCAGATAGAACTGCTTGCAGGCAGTATTAAAAACATTCTGATAAACATCATCTGATATGGTAAATGCATAGGAACTGCCGATCAGATCTGCATGGATATAATATTCACCATCTGTCTGAAAATCAGTAAAGTATCCATAACTGTCATATTCTTTCAGTTCGTCATTATATTTCCGATCTTTGATGCTGCCGGTAAAAACAACGGCATTATCCTTGACCCTGCGAATCTCAAACTGCTGCGGAAGCTCTTTTCCTCTGAAAATCACCATCTTGGCAGCGCCCGTTCGGTATCCGTTCTGATCCACCAGGATATTTGGAACAGACTCCGGCACATCAATCGACAGACCAAGAGCAGGGTCATCTCCCACCTGACCCTGCTCTCCATTATCTG
>JAGOGF010000196.1 GCA_017996845.1 Butyrivibrio sp. | reverse complement strand
ATAAATCCAAGTTTCCAATCCGTATCCAGCGTAAAGGATACATTTTCAAAAATATTATCAAAACTGCCTTCATAGCAGTATGTAAGGTTCGTAACACTAATCTGTGACATATACATTTCTCCCTGTTATGACGGATTTTTCCATCAAAAAAATCACCTGTTGCCAGGTGATCTGAATTCTGCATATTCCCACATATAATTAAGCATCAAAAAAGAGGGGATATGAGAATCATAATCCACCTTTGGCAACATGAATAACAGTATCGCATCTGCGGTACCGTTTAACCTCATGTTTCTCAAAAGTAGATTACTCTCTCATCCTTTCACCCCTCTCCTGCATTCAAATATTGAAATTCTTATATTCTGATATTATCACATTATTATTTTTTTTCCATATACCAATAGTATATTTATAAAATTTTGTCATTTTCGAGCCTGTTCATAACATTTCAGTAAAATTTCTGCTGTATCCCTTATTCCTGCCAGATCATTTTTAAAAGCGGTACCTTTTCCGATACAGTCATAAAAATCTCTGATGCAGGCTTCATGTCCGCTTCCCCAATAATCTTTTCCGTACAATGCTGTCTGCATCCCAAAATCATGTGTTGTCTGCATTTCACCTTTACTGATGGTAACCTTTGTACCTTCCATCCTGATTACAGCATCTTCGCACATTATGTCAATCAGGGTTGGCGAATCGGCAGCACCTGCTGTTGTTACATACAGATTGCACCCTGTAGAAGGGTACTGAATATATACCGACATGGTATCTTCTACTTCAATTGCACCCTTCAAATGGTGATTTCCCATCATGGCATCCACATTGACCGGTTTTTCACAGATTAAATAATTCAGCAGATCAAGCGTATGTATCCCCTGATTTATTAATGCGCCTCCCCCTTCCTGATCCCAGGTTCCTCTCCATGTGCTTTCTGTATAATATTCCGCCGTTCTATGCCACGTAACAAAGCCTCTTGCACCGATTATTTTTCCATATTTTCCGGATCTGAGTATTTCAGAGACATATTTTGTCGCATAATTATATCTATTCTGAAAACAAAATCCCAAATGCAGATCCGATCTTATACATTTCAGTTTTTCGTATTGCTCCCGGTTGATTACCGGAGGCTTTTCAGAAAAAACATGTACTCCGCGCTGTAAGCCATAAGTAATCATCGGCACATGCAATACATGTGGTGTACATATATGTACTGCATCAACATATTCATGCTGTAAAACTTCTTCCATCGACAAATAAGTTGGAATATTATATTTTTGTTCAAATTTTTTTGCTTTTTCAGGAACAATATCTGCCGCCGCAACCAAAGTACAGCCATTTATATGTTCGATACTTTCTGCATGTACAGATGCAATATTTCCACACCCGATGATTGCTATTCTGAATTTTTTTGCTGTTTCTGACATTATTCTGCCGCCTCATACTTCTCTTTTTTTATAATCTGATCCTGTACTGATTGCAATATCCTCAAAGTTCTCAACTGCTTTTTTCTTTTCATAAAAATGAATTGCATGACGCAAAATGCCTTCTTTTGTATAAAACTGATCTGTAACTTTTAAAGGTAATGTTACAGTCTGTTTCATACAGCCGGACATGTAGATCGCTGTAATGATTTCTATCGTTTTTCTTCCGTCTTCTCCGGATATCATTACATCTGTCCCATTTTCAATTGCTCCCATTACATTATCAATCTGCCCTGTATGCATTTCATACTGCAATTTGGGAAGACTGTTATAATACTGCTCTATTTCATGTTCTTTTTGAATATCAATTTCGGGAAATCCATTCGCAAGTGATTTATCTGCAATTGTTTCCCACGGAATCTGAATCTTCCCCAGTTCTCCCTGAAAAATAATGTTCTGATCTTCTCCATGATGAACAACCGAACTTGTTATCTGTGCCAAGGCACCGGGATAACTGCAGACTGCAATTGACAGATCTTCCACCTCTGCATTATCATGTCCGACATTTGCCAGAACAGCGGTTACCTGATCCGGAAGTCCCATCATCCAGTTCAGCATATCAATATGGTGAACTGCATGGTTTAAGGTACATCCGCCGCCTTCTTTCTCCCACGATCCTCTCCACCAGAGATCATAATAGCAATGTCCGCGCCACCAGTGTGAATCGATCTGTACGTGTCGAACAGGTCCGATCAGCCCGGCATCCAGTGTTTTCTTGAGATTCATTACAGGTGTTCTGAATCTGTTCTGTGCAATAACTGAAAGTTTTTTTCCGCTCTTTTTAGCTGCATAGAGCATGTCATCACATTCTTTCAGTGATGATGCCATCGGCTTTTCCGATATTACATTTATACCAGCCTCCAGACATGCACACGCAAGCTGCGCATGCGTATACGGAGGAGTGCAGATGCTTACCAGATCTACTTTTTGATCCATAAGCATTTTTTCACATGAATCATATATCTTTGCATCAGAAAGGCCAAACTCATCCTTTCTTTTTTGTGCTTTTTCCGGATAGATATCAACCAAAGCGGTTATGATACATCTGGACGGGAATGTAAGATATCCCTTGATATGCATTGGCGAGATTCCGCCACATCCTATAATTGCTATTTTCAGCATATTATCCCTTCATTCTACTCTTTGAGTGTGTATTTTTTGAATTATACCAGGTATCTGTATGTTGATAACATACAGATACCTGGTATAAATATTACATATAATCAGTCTGTACCTTTGGCATGTGCCGTACGTTCATCTATCAGTGTTTTGATGCCAACTCCCTCAAGTTGTGACATATATTCGTCATAGGTTGCATCAAAATCCGCTTCTGAACAGGTTACCACCTTTACCCGATATTCATCTCTTACAAGATCAACGTCTGTTTGCAAGTCTGATGCTGACGGTGCCGTGTATGTTGAATCATTGATTACGGTTCCCGTTAATGCATTTTGATAATTATCAATTACATATTGCTCGTATCCGGGTGCTTCTTTTGAAGTACACTCATTGAATTCATCAACCGTATTAAAGTATCCCTGATTTCCTACCAGAAATAAATCTGTACGGATCCAGTCTTTATCCTTGCTGTTGTAATCAGAATCAATTACAACAGGAATATTATCAGTGAGCTTATAGTGTTCTCCTTCCAGTCCATGATAAAGCACATAGCCTCCATCCGTTGTTGAAAGCCAATCCAGATAAGTCATACATGCCTCAACCTTTTCCGCGTCTGCAGTTTTCGGACACATACATATCAGTCCGCCTTCCGCATATCCGGCACTATATTGTTTTCCATCATTAACATTTTTCAAGGCAGGAATTGATACGATTTCAGCCTTTGGATCATTTTCCTGTAAAGTCTTCATCAGTGAACCACGCAGCACATCTACACTTCCATTAACATTGTATTCCATAAATGCCTGTTTCCCATTAACAATGTCGCTTTTGAAATCATCTTCCGACTTGTCATAATATTCCTGATCCATAAGGCCTTCGTTATACATTTTGTTCATATAACGGTAATATTCACGCATACCTTTATCATAATAATCTCCTGTAGCACTGTCTCCTCCGGATATTTCATACTCTACCGGATCGCTCAATAACTGTGAAAATGCCATTTTCAAATTCCAGGCCTGCAATTCTGTTAACCCAATCACATTACTCTTTCCTTCCGGATTTTCTTTCACCATCTTACTGATGCAATCATGCAATTCATCCGGGGTTGTTGGAATGGCCAATCCAAGCTCATCCAGCCAGTCCTTTCTGATAAACAGATTTGATTTGGCTGTTGTTGCACGTCTTGCTACAATTCCATAGAGCGACTTATCCTTATTTCTGCCAATATCCATAACATCATTGCCCAGATATTTTTTCAGATTCTTCGCCTGATCATCTCCGTCAACAAACTCAGACAGATCCCATATCCCTCCCTGATCATAATATTGCTGGGCATACGCATAGGTATAGGTAACTGTAATATCAGGTGAGGTTCCGGATGCCATCATTGCCTGCATTTTGGTTACCTCATCACTTCTCGGAACCGGAACAAATTCGACATTGAT
>JAGOGF010000195.1 GCA_017996845.1 Butyrivibrio sp. | reverse complement strand
CATTGCAAGACTGAAGCCGGCATTTAAGAAAGATGGTGGTGTTGTAACAGCTGCGAATGCTTCCGGTATTAATGATGCTGCAGCTGCTATCATTGTAATGAGTGAAGAAAAAGCGAAGGAACTGGGTGTTAAGCCGATGGCAACATGGATCGACGGTGCACTTGCGGGAGTAGAACCTTCTATCATGGGAATCGGTCCTGTAGCAGCAACACAGAAAGTAATGGCACATACCGGATATCAGATCGGCGATTTTGATCTGATCGAAGCAAATGAAGCATTTGCTGCGCAGTCCGTTGCGGTTCAGCATGATCTTGGATTCAGCAGTGATGTTCTCAATGTCAATGGCGGGGCGATTGCGCTTGGACATCCGGTTGGATGCTCCGGAACGCGTATCCTTGTAACACTTCTATATGAAATGCAGAGAAGAGATGCCAGAAAAGGCCTGGCAACGCTCTGCGTCGGTGGTGGTATGGGCTGTGCTGCAATTGTAGAAAGATAAAGTCTATTATCTTTGCAGGATTTTACCGGAGTCGGAAGCGGAAACAGTCGGGGTTGATCATATGGCAGAAATGCAGAATCAGGGAATGAATACAGCTGGTGGATCTGATGGGAATGAAGTTCTGGAAACACTTGGGACACAGGAATATGAGCAGGAGCTTGCACTGTGTCTGGCTGCCGGAGGAGATATAGATACAATCAGAGGCGAGCAGCTTGATTTGTATCAGCTGACAGAAGTTCGGAAGGGCCTTCAGTCCCGTGTGGATGTCAGAAAATATATGTCTGCATCCATTCCGTGGATGCAGATGGAAGAACTTCGCCTTGAAATGGAACAGCATGTTGATATGTCCAAATACCGTAAAAATGGTTATGCACGCAGCCAGATTGCAGAAATCAGAGAGGGTCTTGCAAAAGGACTGGATGTATCAGAATATGACAGAAAAGATTTCTTTTCCGGACAGATGAGAGAGATACGGATCGGTTTGCAGGAGGGACTTCCGGTAATTTTTTACAAGGATCCGCAATATGACTGGATGCAGATGGCGGAAATCCGTATGGGTCTTGAGACCAATATGGATATTTCGTTATATGCACGGATCGATATTCCCTATCTGAAGATGCAGACAATTCGTAAAAGTCTGGCTGATGGATTGACTTTTACCAGAAAGGAAATCGACAGCTATTCTGTTGGTATACTGGAGCAGATGCGTCAGGCTTATCTGCAGGCTGTTGATATCAGAGAATATGTGATACTGGGATATGATGCGGATCAGCTGGAGCAGATCCGCATTGCGCTATCCGAAAAACTGGATATTTCCTGCTTTTTGTTTCCTGAAATGCGTGGTGAAAGTATGCAGGAGATTCGGATGGGGCTGGAGGAAGGCATTGATGTATCGGTATATGCCAACATGAATTATAACTGGCAGCAGATGCGTGAAATCAGGAAAGGACTTGAAAACCGGGTTGATGTATCTGTATATGCCAAACCATTGTATCTGAGTCAGCAGATGCGTGAAATCAGGAAAGGACTTGAGAGCGGACTGGATGTCAGTAAATTCAGCAGCATGAGCAATACACCGGCTGAGATGTACCGGATCCGGAAGAAGCTTGAAGCAGGAGAACCCATTATATCACCGGCGGAAACAGCTTATAATCAGCTGTCAGAAGCCGAAGACCACCAGATGCGCATGGGCCTTGGCAGTGCCGCAGGAGATACGCAAGAAAAGAAGAATCAATCACAGGAGCACTATCTGAGGGTCTCTGAAGATCGGATGAAATGTTTTCTTCGCCTTCCCAAACCTGTAAAAGGCAAAAGCTATACACTTGATTTCATTCTGATGCTTTTGGGTAAGGCAGGCGTTTTAAAAGGTGTAAACAGGAAAAGTATCAGCGATATGCTGTTGAATGAAATATATGAACTGGATACACTTGTTGCGCAGGGTAAAGAACCTGTAGATGGAAAAAACGGCTATTATGAATATTTTTTTGACAGAGAAATTCCATCTCCTTTCCATGTGATGGAGGATGGGACAGTTGACTTTGCAGATGTCAAACTGTTTGAAAATGTCAAAGTAGGAGATTGCCTTGCAGAATATCACAGGGCAGCACAGGGAACAGATGGTTATAATGTGAACGGCGATATCCTGCAGGGAAAAAATGGAAGAGAAATGCCTATTCTGAAGGGAAGAGGATTTATGTTACTGCCCGATAATAAGTACTGTGCAGCAGTATCGGGCGTCGTCAAACTGTCCGGAAATGAGCTTAATATCAATCGTCTGCTGATTCTGAAAGATGTGCAGACAAAAGACAGGCCGATTGATTTTGGCGGAAGTGTATGGATAGAGGGGGATGTTGAACCCGGTGCATCTATTCATGCGCTTGGGGATCTGGTCATTGACGGATCAGTCAATAATGCCGTGATTTCTGCAGAAGGAGATATTCTGATCAAGCAGGGAGCTTCCGGAACTGCTCCTGCCCGAATTGATGCCGGTGGACAGCTTACCGGAAAATATTTTGCAGGGATAGAGATTCATACCAAAAAGGATCTTGTGACAAATTCCTGTTTGAACTGTAAGATCTTTTCCGAGGGAAATGTGATATGCCATGGTGAAAAAGGAACCATATATGGAGGGGAACTGCAGACTCTTCTGGGACTGAAAACGGCAATTCTTGGAAATGAACAGAATACAAGAACCTTTGTCAGTCTGGGAATTACAGCAGCGCTTGAAATTCAGTATAAGGAGAATTCCAGGCAGATTGATAAAGTTCGTGAGCAACTTGAGGTGATACGCAAAGAACGAAAGCGCCTTACGAGTATGAAACTTGTTACAAGAGAACAGCTTCAGTGGAAAATTAAAATCAACGTAGCAACAGGAATGAAGGAAAAAGAACTTGTAACACTGGAGCAGGAAAAAGAGAACCTTGAAGAGGAAATAAAGAAAGTGTCGGGAGCCTGCGCTGTGGTATCACACATGGTATATGCGGGAACCGTATTAAAGATTGATGGCATGGTTGTAAATATTTCCACAAACAGAGAGGAAAAAAACGGTATCATTTTCAGAAAAGAAAACAGATCAGTACATGCAATGGAAATGTGATAAGTTTAGCAGCAATTCAGAAATATTCATATTACAAAACAGAAGACCTCAGATGCTTATTAACATCTGAGGTCTTCTGTTTTGTAATTCAATAATGTGCGTGACAAGATTCGAACTCGCGACCTTCTGGTCCGTAGCCAGACGCTCTATCCAGCTGAGCTACACACACATATTTGCCTTTCGGCAACAAATAAGATTTTATTATAATATAGAGCATTTGTCAAGGCTGGAACATATTTTTTTACATTCTTTTTGAAAATAATGAAAAAATAATAATGAGCCGGACGGGGGCCCGGCTCATTATAAAGGGGGTAATGAAAGTGAATCACGCCATATTAACTTCTACAGAAACTTCTTTTGCAGAAGCGTCATATGGAATGACATTTCCGGTAATCAGTTTGCCATCTACAGTAAGGTTTTTTACACCTTTCTGAATATGACCGGGATCCTTCACACTGATGTGGTAAGTTACACCACGGTATTTTCTGGTAAGGGTAAAATCACCAAAATCTGCAGGAATGCAGGGATTGATGGAAAGTCCCGTTAAAGTAGGCTGTATTCCAAGGATATATTGTGAAATGTTGACAAATGTCCATGCAGCAGTTCCTGTAAGCCAGCTGTTCTTGCCCTGACCAAAGAATTTTGCATCTTTTCCGGCAACCATCTGTGAATAAACATAAGGTTCTGTACAGTGAACTTCACTGATTCCCTCAATGTAAGCAGGACAGGTCTTTTTATAAATTTCAAATGCCCGGTCGCCTCTTCCGATTACGGTTTCCGCAATGGAAACCCACGGATTGTTATGACAGAAGATACCTGCATTTTCTTTATATCCCGGCGGGTAGGAACTTACTTCTCCAAGTTCGAGGTGATACTGCGTATAAGCAGGCTGCAGGATCATAATACCATATTTGGTGTCCAGTTTTTCCTTTACAGAGTCCAGTGCCTTCTGTGC
>JAGOGF010000194.1 GCA_017996845.1 Butyrivibrio sp. | reverse complement strand
TAATCCGCTGCAGGGTATATACGCTTTTTGTATGGGACTTCTGATCTGCTGGAATTACAATCGCTGTCACAGGATTGCAGTACCTTTTACAATCCATGCGGCAGCGAATATCAGCGTGATTCTTATGACAATGTTTTTTCATTGAAAAGTCTAGATTTGATAGGCTGCATATTTTGCAGCATCCCGTTCGGAGCATTTCACTCTGATCCTGGTTCCTTCCGGCAGATATTCCGTCTGCATGATCACACCGCACTGATTTAACTCATTTAATACATTTCCGGCAGTATAGGGAATAATCATATCACATACAACACTTGAACTTTCCAGACTTTTTTCAATCAGATCAAGGAGTTCTGGAATGCCGGCACCGGTTTTTGCAGACATATAGATTCGCTGGTCTCTTACATAGGGAACGGTAATTCCGGTTTGAAATGAAATGATATTGGATGAACCTGCAGCAGAATCTGCTTCAGCAGATGTCTGGGATACAGCAAGGTCTGCTTTGTTGAATACGCAGATACGCGGAATCGTGCCGGCACCGATTTCCTGCAGTGTTTTCTCCGTAACTTCCATATGAGCCATATAATCCGGATCAGAGAAATCAATTACTTCGAGAAGCAGATCTGCAAATTTGGCTTCTTCCAGGGTGGACCTGAATGCTTTAACAAGTGTGTGCGGGAGTTCATCAATAAATCCGACCGTGTCAGTCAGTAAAAACGGACGTCCGGAAGCAGGTGTTATTTTTCTTACCGTTGTGTCGAGTGTAGCGAACAACATGTCTTTTTCCATAACCAGTTTACCGCTGATGTCATCACTTCCGCCATAGGTTGCAAGCAGTTTATTCAGCAGCGTGGATTTACCGGCATTGGTATACCCGACAAGAGAAACTCTTGTCATTCCGCTGTCCAGTCTTTTTCCTCTTTGTGTGCTTCGCTCCTGATCAATACCTTCCAGTTCTTTTCGGAGTTCACTTAAGCGATGCTCGATATGTCTGCGGTCAAGTTCCAGTTTTGTTTCACCGGCGCCTTTATTACTGAGTCGTCCGCTTCCACCGCCCTGTCTGGACAAATTGGATCGCATGCCGGAAAGTCTCGGCAGAAGATATTGCAGTTTTGCCGATTCAACCTGCAGTTTGGCTTCTCTGGTGTGTGCTCTTTCGGAAAAAATCTGCAGGATCAGACCGGTTCGGTCAATTACTTCTGTGTCAAATGCCTTTTCCAGATTGCGAATCTGCATAGGAGATAACGTCTGGTTGAATATAACAATGTCAGCATTCTGAATATATAATTCAGATTTAATTTCTTCAACTTTTCCGCTTCCTACAAGCGTCGCCTGACTTACTTCAGATGCATTCTGTGTAATGCTGGCGCAAACCTGCAAATTGCATGCGCCTGCAAGTTCTGCCAGTTCACGCATGGAACGTTCAAAGCGTAAAGTGTCTCTGTCGGTACATAAACCGACCAGAACGGCCATGGCTTTCTTTTCATTCTCTTTTATTGTAATCATTTCTGCCATATGTGATTGGTACCTCTTTCTTTTTATAAAGTGATGGGACTGTTACATTTAATACACTGGTGTTAGAATCATCTTAGCACAAACCCGCCTATAAGCGTAGCGCTTAAAAGTATAAGAACAGACAAGAAGGAGATTGAACATGACAGATCAGAACAGAATGGAAAAAGTACTCACACATCTTGCACAGCTGCAACTGCAGCAGATGATGATATGTGATCCGGTAGCGGTATTTTATCTGACAGGAAAATGGATTTTTCCGGGTGAACGGTTTCTGGGACTTTTGATTCGAACAGGACAGGCTCCGGTACTTTTTGTAAACGAACTGTTTCAGTTTGAAGAGAAAATCGGAGTTCGAAAAATTTATTTTTCAGATACAGACAATGTGATACCGATATTGCAGAAAGAAATTGATCCTGCCCGTCCGCTTGGAGTAGATAAAATTATGACAGCCAGATTTCTGCTTCCTATGATGCAGGCGCACGTTGCAACAGACTATATCAATGCATCGCCTGCAGTTGACTACAGCAGAGCGGTTAAAGATCAGGCGGAGCAGGAAAAGATGCGCAGATCTTCCCGAATCAATGATCTGGCGATGGAGCAGTTTACCAAATTGATCCATACAGGAGTTACAGAGACTGAGGTTGCACAGCAGATGCTTGAAATATACCGCCAGCTTGGTGCAAGTGCATATTCATTTGATCCGATTGTAGCCTTTGGCGCAAATGCCGCGGACGGACATCATATGCCGGATCAGACGATTCTGAAAGAAGGAGACTGTGTTCTTCTGGATGTGGGGTGTATTGCAGATAATTATTGTTCCGATATGACCAGAACTTTTTTCTGGAAAAAAATACCGGATGAAGAATCCGGAAAGGTCTATGAACTTACCAGAAGAGCGAATCAGGAAGCAGAAGATATGTTAAGACCCGGGATCAGACTGATGTCAGTTGATAAAAAAGCCAGAGACATTATTACAGAAGGAGGGTATGGCTCCTGTTTTACCCATCGGCTCGGACATTTTATCGGAATCGAAGATCATGAGTATGGAGATGTATCACAGGCCAATCAGAATCTGACGGAAGCAGGCAATACATTTTCTATTGAACCCGGAATATATGTAATGGGGAAGGTAGGAGTCAGAATAGAAGATCTTGTTTTGATTACGCCGGATGGCTATGAAGTGTTGAATCATTATCCTAAGGAAATCAGAATTCTTTCAGATTAAGGGATCAGAAACAGAATGGAAATCTATCAGTGAAACCGATACAAAACAGGCAGGCACATTCTTAAAAAATAGAATTGCCTGCCTGTTTTTATGATCAATATTCATTACACCAGTATCTTAATTGCATCTTTCAAATAAAGCCGAGAGCCTTACAGCAACATCATCCCGTTCTTTTCAGCTTCTGCTGAAACACCTTCCGGCCAAAGGGAACATTGCACCTCACCGATGTGCGCTTTGCGCAGGAAGAACATGCAGATACGGGACTGCCCGATTCCGCCGCCGATCGTATAAGGAAGCTCATCGTTCAGGATTGCTTTCTGGAAAGGCATTTCAGCACGTTCCGGGCAACCTGCCTTTTCAAGCTGACTCTTAAGAGCCTTACTGTCAACACGAATTCCCATTGAGGAAAGTTCAAGTGCAATATCCAGAACCGGATAGTAAACAAGAATATCAGCATTGAGTTCCCAGTCATCATAATCCGGTGCACGTCCGTCATGTCTTTCTCCGGAACTCATTTTGTCACCGATTTTCATAATGCATACGGCACCCTTGGCCTGGGTAATATAATATTCACGTTCTTTTGGTGTATTATCAGGGAACATATCCTCCAGTTCCTGCGTTGTCACAAAGAAAATATCAGGAGGCAGAATCTCTTCAATATAATCATATTGAATAGACATGAATTTTTCTGTTTTGCGAAGTACTTTATACACGGTACGCACGGTTTCTTTCAGCGTTTCGATATTCCGTTCTTCTTTGCTGATGATTTTTTCCCAGTCCCATTGATCAACAAAAACAGAATGAATATTATCCGTCACTTCGTCGCGGCGAACAGCATTCATGTCGGTATAAAGACCTTCACCCATGGAAAAACCGTATTTTTTGAGTGCAAAACGCTTCCATTTGGCAAGAGACTGCACAATCTGAGCAGAATGAGCGGAATCATATTTGATATCGAAAGCAACAGGACGTTCAATTCCGTTCAAATCATCATTGAGCCCGGAAGAGGGATCTACAAAAAGCGGCGCCGAAACGCGAAGCAGATTAAGGCGTGCCGCCAGCAGATTCTGAAAGAAATCTTTCACGGTTTTGATGCCGATCTGTGTATCATGCAGGTTCAGTGCAGAATGATAATCTTTTGGTATCTTAAGGTTTTCCATAGTTAAAACATACCTTTCTCTGATATTTACTTTAAAAAAGCAGACATAATGGTCTGCCGGCAGAATACTGAATTTGTGCAGAAATATCCCTGCACATGTATTATTAAAGCGCTTTTTAGAAGAGATTGCAAGTGTAAAAATATAGCTTTCTGTGCTTTTGG
>JAGOGF010000193.1 GCA_017996845.1 Butyrivibrio sp. | reverse complement strand
CAAAAATGTCTCCTGTTCCATGAAAATGTGCTGAAATCTTTTCATTATAATATGAAATATAGGAGTCTGCCTGCGAATCGTAACACATCGCACCAAGTAGATCAGCTTCTGCATGCACCCCTGTTATGATTACCCGATGTGTTCCTCTTTTTCCAAGTTCTTTCAGAATTTCACGAATAAATGCCTCATCGGCATCCGGTTCATAAGCCTTACCGCAAAGAAGGCATGCTTCTGTCATATTTGGAATCATTACATCCGCGTCTGCGCACAGTTTTGCCATAGCCTGAACAAATTTCTGGTCAAACCCGGTATATAATTTTCCGTCATCTGCCATTGCAGGGTCAACAAAACGCAGCACCGGATGAAATCTGCAAAACAGCTCTCTAACCAGCTCAATTTGCCTCAGTGACCCAAGGTATCCGCTGTACACGGCATCAAGTTCAAATCCTTTTTTAGACCAATGTTCAATAATCTTTGGTATATCTTCCGTAAGATCTCTGAATGTAAAATCAGAAAAACCTGTATGCGTCGAAAGCACTGCTGTCGGAATAACTGCTGTTTCAATTCCCATTGCAGATATAATCGGAAGCGCAACTGTAAGTGAACACTTCCCAATACAGGAGATATCCTGCATCGTAACAATTCTTTTCATCCTATCCTAACCCCTCTGTATTTCATTTTTTCGACTCTGAATTAGTAAAATTGTAGCAGGAATACGTTCCGGTTTCAAATACCACAACAGTTATTTTCTATTGTTCCAGTTATTTGATCATTCTGCTTTACAAAAATGATTACCGAGCCATAATATGGTGATATAAAAAACATATGAGAGGTGTCTGCAACTGATGAAAAAAATCATGAAAAAAATCACCCTGACTTTGGGTATTATTTTAGCTGTACTGGTTTCTCTTGTACTAATTTACACCCCGGACTATTACCATGCTTCATCTGAAGCACAGCAATATCTGACGCGAACAGATCATCAGATTCATGTAACAGAGCAGAACGGATATATTTCTTTTCTTCCGGAAAACCCTGTTGCCGGATTCATCTTCTATCCCGGTGGAAAAGTTGCATGCGAAGCATATGCACCTCTCTTATATAAATGCGCACAAGCCGGTATTTTGTGTGTCATGCCCAGAATGCCTCTGAATCTTGCCGTTTTTGGTATTGATCGGGCAGACGGGATTCAAAAAATTTATCCACAGATATCCAAATGGTATATCGGCGGTCATTCTCTGGGTGGTTCCATGGCTGCAGAATATCTTTCTTCACATTCTGATACTTTTGATGGGTTAATCTTACTGGCATCTTACTCGGCAAGTGATCTGCATAATTCAAATATATCTGTACTATCGGTTTACGGTTCCGAAGATCATGTCCTGAATATGGAAAAATATCAGTCAAATAAAAAGAACCTCCCTGCTGATCTTACTGAAAAGATCATACAAGGAGGCATCCATTCCTACTTTGGTATGTATGGTCTGCAAAAGGGTGACGGAACTCCTTCTATTTCCAATTCCGACCAGCTTAATACTGCTGCGGAACAAATCGCTTCATGGATCACATCCCACCCGCAATAAACACTTGCTTTTGTCATTCTGAGGTAATTCCGTTTAAAATCTGATATAACGTATGATAAAGTTGTATTGCCTCTTTTTCTTCAATTCTGATACATGCCCCGATCTGTGCCGGTACATCAGCTGCCTGCTCCTGCAGTTTTCTCCCCTCCGGAGTCAGTGTGACCATAAGAACACGCTCATCCATTCTGTCTCTTGCGCGTTCTACCCACCCTTTTTGTTCCAGTTTTTTTAGTACCGGAGTAAGTGTTCCTGAATCAAGATAGAGATGTTCTCCCAGTTCCTTGACATTCATCTGTCCATACTCCCATAGAACCATCATCGTAATATATTGGGTATAAGTCAGATCCAGTTTATCCAAAAAGGGCTTATATTTTTTTACTATTTCTCTGGAAACCGCATAAAGCGGAAAGCATAACTGGTTTTCAAGCTTCAGACTATCATATTTTCCCATTTTATCTGCCCTATGTCCTTTAATATGTTTATCCTAATTAAATTGTGTGCAATTTTTATAAGAACAGATTTTATGCGTTTTATTATATTTTGTCAATCCCTCACATTTTTTCCGCTATCTTCTGTGCAATCATGATTGCCTCCGGACTGAACTTCTGCTGTGCCAAAAAAGTATCATCCTCAGGTCTTGCAACCCCACCTGCCTGTCTCTCCATTACCGCATCCAGCTCTTTAAAAAGTTCTGTAAGTGACTGAAAATCAGTACATTGATCCAAAATACACCTGCCATGTGCATCCATTTCATACTCTGCTGTTGCAATTACCTGCATTGCTGCTTTCAGATCTCCGTATACATCCGATGCCTCCATCAGGACATCTGGTCGAACCGCCAGGCAGTTGAGAAAGTATTGCTTTGCACCCTGTATATTTTTCTCTCTGAAGTACTGTGCAAGTTGTTCTTCCATTTCTCTGGTTTCTTTCTTTTCTCCAATCATACCGACTTTACATTCATATACTTTTAATTTATTCACTTTTAACCAGACCAGCAATAAAATTTCCGAAATAAATCCATACAATCTTTTCTGATAACCATCATACCCGTTCATATCAATCTGCTGTTCTGCTTTGTCAAAGATTCCAAACAACCAGGCGGCGTAATTATCAAAATGTTTTTTTGAAGTGATCAGCATATTCCCAAAATAGGTTCTCGTGTCATGTACCGTCCGCAGAAAAGTATCATAATAACGCGGTTCTGTCTGTCTGATTATTTCTGCTACAATATCCATATCTCGTTGATTATGGTCAACCGCAAATCCATCATAATAAGTACAATTAAGCTGAATCTGCTTTGTCGTAATCAAATCATAATTTTCCAATATTTGTCTGATCTGTTCTTCTTTCAGAAGTTTTCCGTTCTCATCAATCAGAAAACGTCTGTAATGACACATTCCAATATAATCATCTGTCTGATCATTTTTCCATAACCAGTACATTCCGGTCAGCTCGCTGTAGAATGGGTTTTTGGCTGAAATGTTCTCGCCGGTATCATCTCCCATATATCCCAATGGTTTATGTATCTCCCTTCCTACCTGCATGGGAACATAAAGCGAATCAAAGGGCATCTGGCATTTTTTATGCGTCATAGCGTATATTTTCATTTCTGCTTTATCCTCAGTTGTATCACAAATCACAGGGACATATCCTTCCGATGTGCTTTTTTCCACTCTTTTATCTTATCAAGTTTTTCTCCAAACTGCACTTCCTCTCCCTGTTTCGTAGGCCTGTAATATACCTTTTCCAGAAGAGAATCGGGAAGACATTGCATATTTGTCAGTTTATCCTGTGTATCATGTGCATACTGATAATCTTTGCCGTAATTTAAATCCTTCATCAGCCCGGTCGGCGCATTTCTAATCACAAGCGGCACCGGTTCCGCCAACTGTGCAAGTGCATCCTCTCTTGCTTCACCATATGCGGTGTACAATGCATTTGATTTGGGTGCAAGTGACATATAAACCACCGCTTCCGTCAGATGTACTGTACATTCAGGCATCCCGATCAGATGGCACGCCTGAAAAGCAGCAACTGCAATGGTAAGCGCATTTGTATCTGCAAGGCCGATATCTTCAGCTGCAAACCTGGTAATTCTCCTTGCAACATAGAGCGGATCTTCTCCCGCTTCCAGCATTCTGGCCAGCCAATACACCGCCGCATCAGGATCTGAATTTCGCATGGATTTATGTAAAGCAGAAATCAGATTGTAATGTTCTTCCCCATTTCTATCGTATAACAAAGACTTTCTTGAAATACACTGTTCCAATGTTTCTTTTGTTACATTAACCGTTCCATCTGTCTGAATTTCTCCGTTCAGTATTACCATTTCCAAAGTGGAAAGTGCACTTCTTTCATCGCCATTTGCAAAAATTGCAATCATTTCCAGCATATCTTCTGATATAAGGATCCGTTGATTTCCAAAACCATAGGGGCTCTTCAATGCATTGTGTAAAAGTCCAATCAGATCCTGTGTTGTAA
>JAGOGF010000066.1 GCA_017996845.1 Butyrivibrio sp. | reverse complement strand
ATATGCCTGGGCTTATCGGAGCTGTTTTCACAAAACTCAGGATTCATAGTTGTATTCAGTTGTCAAAGTACAGATGTATATGTGAATAGTCGTTTAGGAAAAACGACTTTTGACACCCACGTCATAAAATAGATTTTCTATTATAAAAGTATTTTTAGTAAAAGTAGAATATAAATAAAAACTGCGATAGTTGAATACTTTGGTGTAATTTGATATAATATCACCCGTACTTTGGTCTTTCAATTTGTAAATTAGCATTGGAGAAAATATGAGTTTAGTTGATAAAATTATAGGTACACACAGTGAAAGAGAATTAAAGAGAATCAGAGGACAGGTAGATGAAATTGAAGCATTTCGTCCGCAAATGCAGGCACTGACGGATGAAGAGCTGCGCGCAAAGACAGATGAATTTAAAAAGAGACTGTCAGATGGACAGACAATAGATAAAATTTTGCCTGAGGCATATGCGGTTGTTCGGGAAGCTGCAAAGCGGGTTCTTGGGATGGAACATTTCA
The DNA here is from genome assembly GCA_017996845.1 of Butyrivibrio sp. The sequence goes on along the minus strand of JAGOGF010000066.1, from coordinate 12,639 downwards.
GAGTACAGCTGATCGGCGGTGTGATTCTGCATCAGGGAAGAATTGCAGAAATGAAGACTGGTGAAGGAAAAACGCTTGTTGCAACGCTTCCGTCTTATCTGGATGCACTGGAAGGGAAAGGCGTTCATGTTGTTACGGTAAATGATTATCTTGCAAAACGTGATTCTGAATGGATGGGAAAAGTTCACGAATTTCTGGGGCTGAAGGTAGGTGTTGTATTGAACAGCATGACTCCGGATGAACGGCGTGAAGCATATAAATGTGATATTACTTATGTGACCAACAATGAGCTTGGATTTGATTATCTGCGTGATAACATGGCAATCTACAAAGAACAGTTGGTGCTGAGGGGACTTAATTATGCAATTATAGATGAAATTGATTCTATTTTGATTGATGAAGCGCGTACCCCGTTGATTATTTCGGGACAGAGTGATAAGTCGACAAAATTGTATGAGGCTTGTGATATACTTGCAAAACAGATGACCCGTGGCGAAGATATGGAAGATTTTTCCAAAATGGATGCCATTATGGGAATTGAACGGGAAGAGACAGGAGATTTTATTGTCAATGAAAAGGATAAACTTGTCAATCTGACCGCACAGGGAGTTTCGAAGGTGGAACGATATTTCCATTTGGAAAACCTTGCAGATCCGGATAATTTGGAAATCCAGCATAACATTATCCTGGCTCTTCGTGCGAATAATCTGATGGCAAGAGATCATGATTATATTGTAAAAGATGATGAGGTTTTGATCGTCGATGAATTTACCGGTCGTGTAATGCCGGGACGTCGGTACTCAGATGGTCTGCATCAGGCAATTGAAGCAAAAGAGCATGTAAAGGTTAAGAGAGAAAGTAAAACACTTGCCACAATTACATTCCAGAATTTTTTCAATAAATTTGAGAAAAAGTGTGGTATGACAGGTACAGCTTTAACAGAGGAACAGGAATTTCGTGATATTTACGGAATGGACGTTGTAGAAATTCCTACAAATGAGGCAGTTGCACGTATGGATATGCAAGATGCCGTATATAAGACAAAGAAGGAAAAATTCAATGCTGTTGTAGAATCTGTTAAGGAAGCACATGCAAAAGGGCAGCCGGTTCTGGTAGGAACAATTACAATAGAAACGTCGGAACTTCTCAGCAAAAAGCTTGAAAAGGAAGGAATTCCGCATAATGTGTTGAATGCCAAATTCAATGAGCTGGAAGCACAGATCGTTGCGGATGCTGGTAAACACGGAGCAGTAACAATTGCCACGAATATGGCAGGGCGTGGTACAGATATTAAACTCGATGATGAGTCCAGAGCTGCAGGTGGCTTAAAAATCATTGGTACAGAGAGACACGAATCCAGACGTATTGATAATCAGCTGCGTGGACGTTCAGGACGTCAGGGTGACCCGGGTGAGTCCAAATTTTATATTTCATTGGAAGATGATTTAATGAGATTGTTTGGCTCAGAGCGTTTGATCAGTATGTTTAATACACTTGGTATTCCGGAGGGACAGGAGATTGAGCATAAGGCTCTTTCCAAGGCAATTGAATCTGCCCAGAAGAAGATTGAAGAGAATAACTTTGGTATCAGAAAGAATCTGTTGGAGTATGATCAGGTAAATAATGAACAGCGAGAGATCATATATGAAGAGCGTCGTCATGTACTGGATGGAGAAAGTATGCGGGACGCAGTATACAAAATGATTACGGATCTTGTTGAGAGCAGTGTTGATACTGTAATTGGAGAAGCAGGTGATTCTAACGAGTGGGATCTGAAGGAACTTAATGAACTGTTGATTCCGACTGTTCCGATTAAGGCAATTACAAGAGGCCGTATCACCAAGCTGACACGGGATGGACTGAAACAGCAGCTCAAAGAAGAAGCGGTAAAGCTTTATGAGGATAAAGAGGCAGAATTCCCTGAACCCGAGGCAATTCGTGAAATTGAACGTGTCATTTTGTTAAAAGTAATTGATCGTAAGTGGATGGATCATATTGATGATATGGATCAGTTGCGGCAGGGCATTGGACTTCAGGCATATGGACAGAGAGATCCGCTTGTTGAATATAAGATGTCAGGATATGAAATGTTTGATGAGATGACTAAGGCCATCAAAGAAGATACTGTAAGGCTGTTATTCCATGTTCACATTGAAGAAAATGTGGAGCGTGAACAGGTAGCGAAGGTTACGGGAACCAATAAAGATGATTCTGCGAAGAAGGAACCGGTAAGGAACGATGCTAAAAAGATCCGTCCCAATGATCCCTGCCCATGTGGAAGTGGTAAAAAATATAAGAACTGTCATGGGAGAGCCGGTAGCTTTACAGAGTGATAAAGCTAAGAATTCTGGTACAGTATCAGATTATGATTGGCTGAAAATGGCAACTTTGGAATGAGGTAAAAATGGTAGTTTTAGATCAGATGAAGGTAGAAATTCAGAACTTGCAGGGAACGCTTAAGGAAGTAACTGCGTCTCTGGACCTGGAGAATAAAAGCAAGAAAATTGAAGAGCTCAGCAGAGAGATGGAAGAACCTACTTTCTGGGATAATGCAGAAAAGGCAAATACAAAAACAAAAGAGTTGAAAAATCTGCAGGATCTTGTGGCACAGATGAAGCATTTAAACCAGCAATATGGAGATATGATTGATCTGATTGACATGAGCAACGAAGAGGGTACAGATGATAATGAGATGGCTGCAGAAATTCGCAGTGATCTGGACGAATTTGAGACGACACTTGAAGATATCAGAATCAGCAATCTGTTGAATGGTGAATATGACAGGTGTGGCGCTATTCTCAAATTAAGTGCGGGTGCAGGCGGAACAGAAAGCTGCGACTGGTGCAGTATGCTGTATCGTATGTATACGAGATGGGCAGAGCGAAAAGGCTTTACAGTAGACGTTCTGGATCTCTTGGATGGTGATGAAGCAGGAATCAAGTCTGTTACATTTCAGATAAATGGTTTAAATGCATACGGGTATCTGAAGTCCGAAAAAGGGGTACATCGTCTTGTTCGCATCAGTCCATTTAATGCGCAGGGAAAGAGGCAGACTTCATTTGTATCTTTGGATGTAATGCCGGATATTGAAGAAGATCTGGATGTGGCAGTAAGTCCAGATGAAATTCGAGTAGATACCTATCGTTCCAGTGGTGCTGGTGGACAGCACATTAATAAAACTTCATCTGCTATCCGAATTACACATATACCAACAGGAATTGTTGTAACATGTCAGAACGAACGCTCGCAGTTTCAAAACAAAGATAAAGCAATGCAGATGCTCAAAGCCAAGCTGTTTATGTTAAAGCAGGAAGAGAATGCGGCTAAGCTTGCAGGAATTCGTGGAGAAATCAAAGATATTGCATGGGGAAGTCAGATCAGATCTTATGTTCTGCAACCTTATACGATGGTTAATGATACGAGAACAGGTGAAAAATCATCCAACGCAGATGGTGTACTAGATGGAGAACTTGATCCGTTTATTAATGCATATCTGAAATGGCTTGCTACAGGTGGAAAGCCCGTTGGAGATGATGTGACTGGTGACAGTGAATAAATATATCAGTAAAATAAGCAGTGCCATGGTAGAGAAAATATCTTATACCATGGCACTGTTGCAGTATATATTGCGTTACGCAAGATACAGCATGGTAAATGAGAATTTCTGCCTGGAAAATCAATAGAGAGAAAGAACATCTGAAAGGGTATTCTGATCAGAAACGTGAAATTGCCAAATGGCATGATCCGGTAGTCGATGTTCTGTCAAATAAAATGTCCCATCTATGCAGCCAAGATAGTAAGGGGTTCCGCCACCAACAAAATATTTCTCATACAGATCGGTATATTTTCCTTTTGAAAGGTCTGTCAGAGAAGGTGTGCGGATAATAGTTGCTGCGTCCTGATTGCCGGATAGATTTGTTGAAACGGTTATATAGAAATAATCTTGAATCGGCATTATGCTGGCCATTCCTGCAAGTGAGTCCGGAACAGGATATTCTGCCAGAATCTGAAAAGTTGAAAGATCGCAACATAAAATAGATGCAGTCTGGATCACGTTACCATCAGTAGGAAGACCGGAGACAAAGTAGATTTTGTTCCCTGAAATAGTAAAAGAACGAACATAACGACTGGCAAGTTGATCAACCTTGCGAATTTCTGTCAGATACATGCGGGTACTGTCAGGCGTGCGCCTGAACAGATACATTTCACCCGAAAAGGAACTCCAGCAGTAGAAGGTATCTGTAATCTTGTCATAAACAATATAATGCGGTTTTTCGCCAATTTGATCAAACGTTTGCGTGTGAATAAAAATGTCGGATTTCTTTTCAAAAACCAGAACACGGTTATTACCGGTGTCATCTGCAAGATAAACAGTCCCATCACTTGCCAATGTATGTCCGGTTTTTATTTCAGAAGTCATAACCTGCCATTTTGTAAGCGGATCCTGCAGATTATCGTGGTAGATGATCTGATTATGATAACAGTCGACAATAAAATAAAGTTCTCCGATTTTAGTAATATCAGTTGGGACATTCAGCGTGGTGTATGTATTAAATATGCCGGAGGATGAATTGTCTGAATCATTCAGTACAGACTCAGAAATATAATTCTTTCCGTCATATGGCGCAGATTGAAGAGAAGAGGTAGAATCAATTGAGGATGGTATTGCGTAGTTTGTATATCCGCATCCTGTTATTGATAGAGCGAAAAGAAAAGGGAAGAAGATCAGATTCAGGTATATAAAAAGTTTTTTTTTGTTTTTTCTCAGCATAACCATCCCTGCTGCGTCTGTATTCTGGCTTTATGCCGATGAGTTTTGCGCAGCACAAACTCAAGAGTATTTTAACATTGAAAGCGCAACAGTTCAATTTATGAAAATGGCAGGAGGAAAAAGTATGATCACAGTCAGTTTATGTATGATTGTAAAAAATGAAGAGGAAAAGCTGGCGGGATGCCTGGAGAGCTTAAAGGATCTCGTGGATGAAATCCTGATTGCAGATACTGGCTCAACTGATCATACCATTTCTATTGCACGGGGATATGGTGCAAAGATATTTTCTTATGACTGGAAGGATGATTTTGCAGATGCACGTAATTTTATATTTGGTAAGGCATCCTGTGAATATATCTATTCAGCAGATGCCGATGAAGTGCTTGATGAGAAAAACAGAGAAGCTTTTCGAATTCTGAAAGAATGTATGGATCCACAGGTTGAAATTGTCCAAATGTATTATTGCAATCAGCTTGCATCTCAAAGTGTTTATAATTATGACAGAGAACTGAGGCCAAAGCTTTTTAAAAGGGAGAGAGTTTTTATATGGCAGGATCCGATTCATGAGCAGGTAAGGCTGGAACCAGTTGTTTTTGATAGTGAGATAGAGATTCAGCATCATCCTGTAGGAGAACATGCAGGAAGAGATATAGCAGCATTCAGACGCGCAGCGGAGCATGGATGTTTTTTTTCAGAACGTTTGCTGATGCTATATGCGAGGGAACTTTTTCTGGCAGGAACCGAAAAAAATTTTCTGGAAGCTAAAGATTTTTTTATTCAGGTAACAATGGAGGAGGGTCGAAGTGTTGATTCGATCAGACAGGCCTGCTGTGTTGTAGCGCATGCAGCATGTCTGATGCAGGAAGAGGCATTGCTTATGAAGTTTTCTCTAAAGGAGATTTCCTGCGGACCGTCCAGCGAAATGTGTTGTGAACTTGGCGCCTTTTATATGCAAAAAAAAGATTATCAGGAAGCAGTGTTATGGTATTATAATGCAGCATTTGAGACGCAGAGTATTCTTGATATCAGAAGAAGCGGCAATATTGCATTACTTGGTCTTGCAAAATGTTATGGTGCAATGGGAAATCGGGAACAGGAAGCTGTTTATCTTCACGAGGCAGAGAACTGGAAGGTGCCTTCTGAAGTACAAGCATAAGAAACATACATAGAATTTTAAGAGTGTTATATCTGTTAATATTTGCAGAAGATATGTTATAATAACAGACGTATCCGTTTTTGGGGATATATTGGCCAATGTATTGTCTTAAAGTCTAATAAAACTACTGTTGAAAACTGAGAACGAATAAAAAATATTTGGAGAAAAAACGTGAGTGACTGGGAAAAAAATATCAGAAGGGTTGTTCCGTATGTTCCAGGAGAGCAGCCAAAGGATAAAAAAGTAATTAAATTAAATACAAATGAATGTCCATATCCTCCTTCACCTGAAGTAGCAAGTCTGGTAAAACAATTTCAATATGATGATTTGCGATTATATCCGGATCCAGAGGCTGATAATCTGGTACAGGCACTATCGGCGTATTATCATTTTCCGGAGGATCAGATTTTTGTGGGGGTTGGATCAGATGATGTACTTTCCATGGCGTTTCTGACTTTTTTTAATTCCAGTCTTCCAATTATTTTCCCTGATATAACATATTCTTTTTATGATGTATGGGCGGATCTGTACCATATTCCTTACCATAGAATTCCTTTGGATGATAGTTTTGCAATGATCAAGGAAGATTATTTCTGCGAAAATGGCGGTGTAATATTTCCCAATCCGAATGCACCGACAGGACGGTTGGAAGATCTTACCATAGTAGAAGAAATTGTCAGAAAGAATCCCAATGTTGTTGTAATTGTAGATGAGGCGTATATCGATTTTGGCGGGAAAAGTGCACTTCCTTTAATTGATCGGTATGAGAATCTCCTGGTGGTGCAGACATTTTCCAAGTCAAGAGCCATGGCAGGTATGCGGATTGGATTTGCATTTGGAAGTAAAAAACTGATTCATTATCTGAAGGATGCAAAGTTTTCTTTTAATTCCTACACAATGAACAGACCTTCCATTGAATTGGGAACAGCTGCGGTTAAGGATGATGTCTATTTTCATGATATTTGTAATCGGATTATTCAGACGAGGGAACGCGTTAAACCACAGCTGAAGAAACTTGGTTTTATTTTTCCGGATTCTTCAAGCAATTTTATTTTTGCAAAACATGAAAAGGCATCGGGGCAGGAATTATTTGATATGCTTAAAGAACATCATATCTATGTCAGGCATTGGAATGCGCCCCGCATTTCGGATTACCTTCGAATTACGATAGGAACGGATGCCCAGATGGATGAATTGATTGCTGTTTTACGAGAGTATCTTGCAGAATAGTAAGCGAGAAATGAATGAAATCACTATATTGTTTTTATATTAAAAGGAGAGTTATATGTTAAGAAAGTATTTATGGGTCTTTTTAATTTCTATGGTTCCGGTCATTGAACTCAGAGGAGCAATACCGGTTTCACAGGGACTGGGACTTCCACTTTTGCAGTCATATATTATTGCGGTTTTGGGAAATATGCTTCCGGTTCCTTTCATTTATCTTTTTGCCAGAAAAATTCTGATATGGGGAGCTGATAAACCGTTAATCGGAAAACCCTTTACTTGGTGTCTGCAAAAAGGAGAAAAAGGTGGAAAAGAGTTAGAAGCCAAGGCCGGGAATGGTCTTTTTATTGCACTTATGATATTTGTTGCAATTCCGCTTCCGGGAACGGGAGCATGGACAGGAACACTTGCAGCAAGTATTCTTGATATGAAATTCAAACAGAGCGTTATTGCTGTCATGTTTGGTGTTCTGATTGCAGGTGTGATCATGGGATTGATCAGTTTCGGCGCGTTCAGTGCAATTGGAGTAATATCATAATGGATAGTTATACAGGATTTGCAGAAGTATATGATACATTTATGGATGAGACACCATATGGAGAATGGGCTGACTATATTAGTCAGCTTATTTTGCACTATGGTATTTCACGCCCATCGAGGGTAACGGAAGATAAGAAATTATCCGATCAGGCGCAGAAAGCTTTATACTCTGAGCGGAATCTGGTTGTAGAGCTTGGATGTGGAACAGGAAATTTTACGCAGAAGATGGCTGAAAAAGGCTACGATATGATTGGTATTGACAACGCATCTGAGATGTTGGATATTGCATTGAAGAAAAAAGAAAAAACAAATCAGAATATGATGTACCTTGAACAGGATATGAGAGAAATCGACCTGTATTCTACAGCCGGAACATTTATCAGTGTATGCGATTCCATCAATTATCTTCTGGAAGATGATGATGTAAGGCAGACGTTTGCACTTGTGAATAATTATCTGTATCCGGGTGGGATTTTTATATTTGATTTTAATACGATTCACAAGTACCGTGATGTGATAGGAGATACTACCATTGCGGAAGACAGAGATAATTGCAGCTTTATTTGGGACAACTATTATCATGCGGATGAAGCGATCAACGAATATGATCTGACTATTTTTGTTGCAGAAGAATTCACAAATAAAGGCAGGGCGCATACATCAGATGGCGGATTATTCAGAAAATTCACAGAAACACATTATCAGAGAGGCTATACACTGGATGAGATGAAACATTTTGTGGAAGAGGCCGGAATGCAGTTTGTAACTGCAATAGATGCTGAAACACACTCTGGAGTAACGGAAAAAAGTGAACGTGTGTATGTGATTGCGCGTGAACAAATGAAAAAGAACCTTATGAATGCAGCAGAAGAAAAATGAAGTAATATTTGAATATTGGTAAAATAGTAATATTGTAGAGTAGTGAGAGGAATAGAAGAATATGCAAAGTAATAATCAGGACTATCTGGTTCGTGCAACTGCAGCAGATGCACAGATACGCGCATTTGCGGTAACGACCAGAAATCTCGTTGAAACTGCCAGAGCGGCACATAATACCAGTCCAATTGTAACAGCAGCACTTGGCAGATTGATGAGCGGTGCACTTATGATGGGTGATATGCTGAAAAACGATAAGGATCTTCTGACGATCCGAATCGATGGAGACGGACCGGTAAAGGGATTACTTGTAACGGCAGATAATGCCGGAAATGTAAAAGGATATGCGAAAAATCCGAGTGTTGTTCTGCCGCCGAATGAGCAGGGACATCTGAATGTAGGGGAAGGAATTGGAAGCGGAAGCCTTACGGTGATCCGTGATCTTGGACTGAAGGAACCATATACGGGGCAGATTGCACTTCATTCCGGGGAGATAGCGGATGATCTGACTTATTATTTTGCTGAATCAGAACAGATTCCATCCTCAGTTGGTCTGGGCGTGCTGATGAATCATGATAATACGGTCAGGGAGGCAGGTGGTTTCATTATTCAGTTGATGCCTTATGCTGAAGAAAAGATCATCAGCCATTTGGAACAGAATCTTCAGAAAGCAGCTTCCGTGACAGAAATTCTGAAAGCAGGGAATACACCGGAAGATATGCTGAAAATTGTTCTGGAAGGGTTTGATGTGGTCTTTAATGGAACAATGCCGGTACAGTTTCACTGTAACTGCGACAGAGACCATGTGGAAGGTGCATTGATCCTGCTTGGTAAGAATGAATTAGACAGTATGATTGCAGATGGGAAAGAGATTGAACTGAAATGCCAGTTTTGTGGAAAAGCATATCAGTTTAGCGTTGATGATCTCGAAGGATTGAAAGAACAGGCGAAATAGGAACGGAGGCAATCGTGAAAGACGGATTTATTAAGGTTGCTGCGGCAACGCCGCAGATTCGTGTAGCAGATCCTGAATATAATGCAAATCAGATTATGGTAATGATCGATCATGCTGTGACAGCGGAAGCAAAGATTGTTGTTTTTCCTGAACTTTGTCTTACGGGATATACCTGCGGGGATCTTTTTCTGCAGGATCGTCTACTGAAAACGGCAAGAGAACAGCTGCTGAGAATCGTCAGAGATACAGAGAAGAAAAGTGAAGATACCGTATGTTTTATTGGACTTCCGATTGAGATGGATGGGAAACTTTATAATGCAGCAGCGGCTGTTCAAAGGGGAAAGATTCTTGCGATAATTCCCAAAAAGAATATTCCTACGTATGGAGAATTTTACGAGATGCGTCATTTTACCCCGGGAAATGAAAGCGCGGTACCTTTCCAGATAGGGGAAAATATCGTTCCATTTGGAATGAATATTCTGATTGATCTTGGGGAAGCTGTTGAGGGACTTAAAATCGGGTGTGAAATTTGTGAAGATGTATGGGTTCCTGAAGCTCCCAATATATCACATGCACTCCACGGAGCGACTCTTCTGGTCAATCTGTCGGCTTCTAATGAAACAGTAGGGAAAGACAGTTATCGTAAGCAGCTGATCGCGTCAACCAGTGCAAGATTAGTTGCAGGATATATATACTGTTCAGCGGGAGACGGCGAATCAACACAGGATATTGTTTTTGGTGGACATAATATAATTGCTGAGAATGGAACCGTATTAGGTGAACAAAAACTTTTTGAAAATGGAATTACCGTTGCAGATATTGATATAGAAAGAATTCGACACGAACGTCGTAAAATGACAACATTTCAGACGAAAAATGACGATAATGTTATATATTCCTCTATAAAAGCGCACATGAAATCAGTTCAGACCAATTTGACCAGAAAGTTTGCTGCAAAGCCATTTGTACCCTCAGATGCAAAGGAAAGAGCAAAGAGGTGTGAACAGATTTTATCGATTCAATCCAACGGACTTAAAAAAAGATTTGCCCATACAGGCTGTAAGTCTGCCGTAATCGGGGTATCAGGAGGCCTCGATTCTACATTGGCACTCTTGGTTACAGTTCGTGCGTTTGATATGCTGGGCTTATCGCGACAGGGAATTATCGCAGTCACCATGCCATGCTTTGGAACAACTGACAGAACCTATAATAATGCCTGCAAACTGGCCCGGAAATTGGGAGCCACTTTGAAAGAAATCAATATCAGAATGGCTGTTACAGTACATTTTTCTGATATTGAACAGGATATGGAAAAACATGACGTAACCTATGAAAACGGACAGGCAAGGGAGCGTACGCAGGTGCTTATGGATCTGGCCAACCAGCAGGGCGGTATGGTTATCGGAACCGGAGATATGTCGGAGCTTGCGCTTGGATGGGCAACTTATAACGGAGATCACATGTCCATGTATGGCGTAAATGTGGGAGTTCCCAAAACACTGGTGCGCCATTTGGTGCAGTACTATGCGGACAGCTGTAATGATCAGGAACTTGCGGAAGTTCTCCTGGATATACTGGATACACCGGTCAGTCCGGAACTGATTCCCCCGGTAGAAGGAAAGATATCACAGAAAACGGAAGATCTTGTGGGACCTTATGAGCTGCATGATTTTTTCCTGTATTATATGCTGCGTTTCGGGTTCTCTCCGGCAAAAATCTATCGAATTGCCGTACTTACATTTGAGGGAGTTTATGAAGCAGAAATCATAAAGAAATGGTTAAAGATCTTTATCAGAAGATTTTTTACACAGCAGTTTAAACGCTCCTGTCTGCCGGATGGGCCAAAAGTGGGAAGCGTTGCAGTATCCCCCAGGGGGGATCTGCGGATGCCATCAGATGCAAGTGCAAGACTTTGGATGGAGGAAGCAGAGAAACTGTGAAGATCATCCACAGATTTCTCCTTCAAACACAGTGGTAGCGGGACCTGTCATGAAAACAGTATTCTGTTCCTGATTCCAGGAACAGATGATCTCGCCGCCAAGTACATGAACGGTTACGGTATGATCAGTCAATCCGTTCAGAATACATGCAACTGTTGTAGCACAGCATCCGGTTCCGCAGGCAAGTGTTTCACCTGTGCCGCGTTCCCAGACACGCATATGCACATTGGAGCGATCATCAATGTGTACAAATTCCGTGTTGGTACGGTTTGGGAAAAAAATATGATTTTCGAAGCAGGGACCGATGGCTGCAAGATTCATAGCAGCAAGATCTGTTGTTTCGGGTAGAAAAATAACGGCATGCGGATTCCCCATGGATACGCATGTCATTTTCCATTCTGTTTCTGCGGCCTGAATCGGATAGTTAACAACAGATGAAGCATTCATTGCTGAAATCTCCGGCAGGTTTACAGGTATATCAGCAGGTAAAAGAACCGGAGCACCCATGTCAACGCGTACCGTTGTAACGAGCTGATTTTCTACTGTTAAATCGAGAAACTTTTTCTTACCACAACTGACAATTGTAATCTGCCTTTGGTTTGTAAGATGATGATCATATACGTATTTTGCAACGCAGCGGATACCGTTGCCGCACATTTCGGCGCGACTTCCGTCAGCATTGTACATTTCCATCTCAAAGTCAGCACTGCCATACGGGACGGCGTTGATAAAGATTACACCATCTCCGCCGATACCAAAATGCCTGTCGGACAATTTTTTTACAAGTTCCGGTTTCTTTTCAGGAGCAATGGTTTCCAGCATACCATTTACATAAATATAATCGTTTCCGCAGCCGTGCATTTTCGTGAATTTCATTGGACTGATTCCTCATTTCCGTGCTTTAAACCTGACCTTTTATAGTATGCCAGGATACTTTGCATTTATTACACCGATGGTTTCTTACAGACTTATTGTAACGGAGAAGGGAAGAACCTGCAATCTGACATCCTGCGATTCATTTTGCATTTCCTGCCGCTAATGAAAGAAAAATAAATATGGTAGTACACATGTATACATTTTCATAGTATACTGATAAAACAGATGCGCTGTGGGAAACAGTATTGTTTTGGGATTGATTTCAGAGCGCAGCATGAATGAATATATAAATGAATATATA
>JAGOGF010000192.1 GCA_017996845.1 Butyrivibrio sp. | reverse complement strand
TGTGATATTTTTTCCATGCCGTTTCCAGATAATTCGGGATATAAAAATGATCATTATTGGCCACAAGACCTGAACGGATGTCTGCAATAAACGGAACCGTAGATCTTCCGGTAAATGCCGGATCCGTCTTTAAATAAAGTTCATGTACGGAAGCTGTCTGCAGCACAGGATCCTTTTCTCCCGGATCTTCACTGAATACCCATCCTGTCGGTGTTCTGAGAATTCCGGCGGTTCCCAGACTGATAACGCGATCCAGTCCGAGCAGTTTCCATACCAGTACCACCTTATGTGCATGCGGGCATCCCGGCATCCATATAATACGATATCTTCCGGCTTCAACCGGATTCTGTTCCGGCCCGTTTCCAAACGTTTTTTTAAATACAAACTCTCTGTTCTCAATTTCACCATTCGCATTTATCTGATCCCGAAAGGTACTTTCAAAATAATCAATTCCTCTGAATGTAGTATTAACAGGCATTTTTTTCCTCTCCTGACACATTTTGCATTGTCTCAATATTCAATACGAAATTTCTGCTTTGGATCACCACTTAACTTTTCCCGTTCTGAGGGAGTTCTCCACGCTTCCAGATCCGGTCCTATCGGCAAAAGATTATACGGATTGGTTTCCAGGCAGCACAGGTGATAGTGCTTTTTGATTGCATCAAACTGTGTATTATTTCCAAAAGCCGGTACCGCATACAAATCTCTGGCATATGCCCACAAGTTTGGATAGTCTCTGAGCATTTTATAATTCACGCGAAAGCCATTGAAATATGCAATATCAAATCTGGCCAATGTCACATATAACCTGATATCACTCTCTGTAATATAGTCTCCGAAAAGAAATCTTCTTTTGGAGAGTCTCTCTTCCAGTACATCAAAAGCTGAGAACACCAAATGATATGCATCAGAATAAGCCTCCTTGCTTCTTGCAAATCCTGCTTTATATACCCCATTGTTCACATCATGAAATATCCACTGATTTAATTCATCTATTTCTTTTTGCAGATTCTCCGGATAAAGATCCGGTGCTCCTTCTTTGTGAAATTTTTGCCATGCCGTTTCCAGATACAATGTCAGATTGAAATAGTCATTCTGTACCACTGCTCCGGTTGTAACATCCACTACTGCAGGAACGGTGTACCTTCCTTTATAATCAGGATCTGCTTTCTGATATGCTTCACTCAGCAGGTGTATCCCCAGAACCGGATCCTTTCCATCTTCATCCAACGTAAAAGCCCAGTCACTCCAGGCAACATCGGGACGTATCGGATCAAGTGTTCCAACACTTATCGCATTTTCCAGTCCCAGAAGCTGCCGTACGATGATGGAACGATTTGCCCACGGACAGACCGGCGCCCATAAAAGCCTGTACCTCCCGGACTCAACCGGAAGGTCTCCCTTATGATTTCCAAAAGGTACTGTAAAATGATTTGACTGACGTTCAAATTTTCCGCTTTTTGCTATTTCCTTTGTCGTTACATGTGCTACTACTGACATATCCTTTTTGCCTATGTGCTTTTATCCTGCACATTCCTTCCTTTTTATTTAAAAAGAAACCGAAATCGTTTTTCTGCAATATTTGTGTATGCATAGTATACTACTATGATTTATATGATTTATGTTAATATCAAAAAGCGGGTACCAGTTATCGCTTTCATCGATAACCGGTACCCGCTCTATTTCAAACCTATTATTTTGCATTTTCGATCCACTTTATTATTTCTTCATCATTTTCCTGCTCTGTATATATTGCAGCTTTTATTTAGCTCATCAATATAGATTTTACCCAGTCCGCTGATTGCACTGCCCTTTCTTCGAACATATCCGATATGCATCTTTTTATTGGTATGCAAAGGCACTGCAACATATTTCGTCCCATTCAGTTCTTCTCCCAGAATTCCGGAACTGAGCGTATAGCCGTTGAGTCCCTTCATCAGATTCAGCATGGTTGCACGATCACTCGTTTTAATAATCTGCCTGTATTCATAAGTACTGTATACCTCTTCCGACAGATAGAAAGACTGATCGTTTCCCTGATCAAAAGACAGGAAGGGATACAGCGAAAGTTCCTCGAGTTTGAGCTGCTTTTTCTGACTTAACGGGTGGGTATCGGCCATAAGTACATAGGTACCGCAATCAAAGAGTTCCTGATATTCCAGTTCCTTCTCTTCCAGCATTCTTGTCAGAATGTCTCTGTTAAAATCATCAATGTAAAGGATTCCCAGTTCACTTTTGTAGTTTCTGACATTTTCCATAATTTCCTGCGTCCGGCATTCATAAATGCCGAACTGATAATCATCAATGCAGAACTGCTCTGCCAGATGAATAAACGCATCGATTGCAAAGGTATAATGCTGCGTTGAAACAGAGAAGGACTGTCCATAATTCTGCTTTAGTACATATTTTTCTTCCACCAGCTGATACTGTCCGACAATCTGGCGGGCATACATCAAAAACTCCCCACCCTCAGGTGTGAGTGAAACGCCATGATTGGATCTTCGAAAAATGGAAAGTCCGATTTCCTGTTCCAGATTTGCAATCCCGGATGACAGCGAAGACTGCGACACAAACAACACCTGCGCAGCCTTATTGATTGATTTATAATCAGCTACTGCTGTTGCATATCTGAGCTGCTGTAACGTCATCCGCTATCGCCTCCTTCAGTTTCTCCAATGCCCTCTTCAGCGTTTCTTTCCTGCATGCAAGATTAATCCGCACAAAGCCTTCCCCGCTTTTCCCGAATACAATTCCGCTGTCAAGCCAGAGTCCTGCCTTTTTCAGTATAAGTTCTTCTCTTTGCTGTTCCGAAAAGCCAAATGCTCTAAAATCCAGCCATACCAGATACGTTCCTTCCGGACAGATCACCTTGACTTTCGGAATTTCCTGCCGGATATATTGCACTAAAAATACAATATTTTCCCATAAATAAGCAATCATTGCATCGTACCAGCTGTCGCCATAGAGATATGCCGCCTCACATGCTGCAATTCCCATCAGATTGGCCTGGCTGTATCCGGCTGCCGCCACCTGCTGCTTAAATTGCTTTCTCAGTTCCTGATTCGGAATGAAAATATTGGAAATCTGCAGTCCTGCCAGGTTGAATGTTTTACCGGGTGAAGTACAGATAATGGTGTTATCAGCAAATTTCTGTCCAAGTGTCGCAAATACACGATGTCTTCTTTCTCCAAAGCAAAAATCTGCATGAATCTCATCTGATACTACAATGACATGATTTCGAATACAGATTTCACCCGCTTTACGCAGTTCCTCTTCTGTCCAAACCCTTCCGACAGGATTGTGCGGACTGCATAAAATAAACAGTTTTACCTGCTCTGTCACAATCTTCTGCTCAAAATCTTCAAAATTCATGTGATATTTTCCATCCGCATCCTGAATCAGATCACTGCTGATCATTTTTCTGCCATTATCACGGATCACCTCAGAAAACGGATAATATACGGGCTGTTGAATCAGAACTGCCTCCCTCTCTTTGGTATATGCCCGGATACATGCAGCAAGTGCAAAGACCACACCTGGCGTTTTTATCAGCCACTTCTCCTCTGTCTTCCAGCCATGCCTGCGCTGCATCCAACCGGATACTGCATGAAAGTAATCCTCTCCTGTTTCCGTATAGCCATAGATTCCATGCTGTACTCTTCTGACCAGTTCTTCCTGTATACAGCTTGATGTCTGAAAATCCATGTCGGCTACCCATAAAGGAAGCACATCTGCAGGTCTTCCTCTTCTGACTGCAAAGTCATATTTCAAACTTTCTGTATTTCTTCGTTCGACCAGTTTGTCAAAATCAAGATTCTTTTCTTCCATTTATGAAAATATCCTTTCAAACTCATTCAGCAGATCCTGTATATCTTCGATTCCCACAGAAAGTCTCAGAATGCGATCTGTTAATCCGGTTCTTTCCAGTATCTCTTTTGGTACAGATGCATGTGTCTGCCTGATCGGATAGGTGATCAGCGTTTCAACTCCGCCAAGACTCTCTGCAAAATGAATCAGCCTGACTCTGTCAAGCAGTTCCGGAACTCTCTCCTTCCGATCAACTGCAAAAGAAATCATAGCGCCAAATCCGGTTGTCTGTT
>JAGOGF010000065.1 GCA_017996845.1 Butyrivibrio sp. | reverse complement strand
GTCATCTGTACCAAGTGCCGACAGAATTGATAATCCGCCTTTGGGTCCGATCCCGTTCACTGTAATCAGCAGTTTGAATACCTTCAGTTCATCCTTGGTCAAAAATCCATAAAGGCTGATTCCGTCTTCCTTCACGCTCATATATGTATGAAGCATGACCGGTTCTCCGATTCCCGGCATCCGATCTGCAGTAGCCGGAGAAATATATACGCTGTAGCCGATTCCACCTACATCCACAACCACATGATCCATTTCAATTTCTGCTGTAATTCCATTTACAAATGCTATCATCTCATACCATCCTAATTTATTCGTAATCCGTCTCTTTACCGGTATCACATACCAGCTTACGCAGATATGGTATTGTTTTCATTGCAACGATTCCGATCAGCCCGCCTGTAATCATACCTGCGATCAATAGTATCGGAAGATAATACAGGATCCCGACCGTTTTAACAATCAGCACTGCAATCAGCAGCTGCCCTGTATTATGCATAACACCACCAACTATACTGACCGCTCCTGCACTGAATATTCTGCATCTTTTTGCTGCCAGCATGCAAACAAAACTTACAAGTGCACCCGCCAGTGAAAAAAGGATACCGGCAAGATTGCCAAACATAAAACCAGAAAGAATAATCCTGCTGATATTAATCAGAAGTGCTTCCTGCCAGCCAAATAAATACAACGTTAAAACAATCGCCAGATTTGGGAGACCAAGCTTCATCCCCGGAATTCCAAAATTAAATGGAAGAACCGATTCAATATAAGAAAGGATAAGTGAGACTGCAAGAAGCAGACCCAGTTGTGAAATTTTTAACCGTAATTGCATTTCAGATTACCTGACTGTTGCATCAATACTGCCTGCTTTTCCTCCACTGATCTGAATGACCAGATGATGTGGCAAGCAAATAATGCTCTGACCCTCTCTGCTGATCTTACCTTCCCGTACGCAAATATGATCCGGACAGTTTGAATCCTTTATATAGCATACTCCATCCGATATGACCAACACATTTCTGCCGCCATTTTCCGTACTGATCGTAACTGTCTGATCCTGTTTCAGATCATAACTTTCGGTTTCTTTTCCATCAATCAGAATAATGACCCGCTCTCCTTTTGCTTTATGCGACAGAATCAGCATAAGGAAAAGTGCCAATGCTGTGATTAATATGATCAGCACCAGATCTGCGTGATGTCTTCTGCAAAAAGTTCCTGTTTTGCCACCATTTCGATTTTCAATTCTGTTTTTCATACTGCATTTCTTTTCTGTAATAGGAAGCTTTTTCGGAATCTTTCAAATGATCGCAAATGACAGCACAATTTCCTGCTACTATTCTGTAAGCATCATTTTTTCCATACTGTTCTGCAATAAAAGATGCCGCTTCTTCATACACCATAAGTGACTTTTCTGCTTTATCCGTACGTGAACAGCATTCTCCAAGTCCAATCAGCATTTCCAGATAACCGGAATCCTGCCTGCTTTTATCTGTGTCTGTGCTGTATATAGGCTGTGCAGACAGATAATAACCGACTGCTTCATCATATTTTCCTGCTTCCCGATAAACAGCCGCAACCGTTACCAGTGCATCTGCATATACAGGCTCGGATTCCAGATGTAATTCATTCATGAGCATCAGCATATCTTCACTTACATCTACTGCCTTCTGAAAATTCTGCCGAGACCGATACAAATAAATTAAATTCTGACAAACAATAATATAAAACTCATATTTCTTATTTTCATCAGCCCATACCTGATATTTTTTTAAGAACAGCTCGATCTTACTGTCATTTCCTTCTTCCACCAGCTCTTTAAGCTGAGGAAAGAACTGTTTCTCATCCATTTGATTCCTCTGTGATATTTGCATTTTATTTGAATTTATTCTAACATAGATTTATAACCTTGTTAAGAAAATATGTTCGAATTGCGCACAATAACATTCAACCCAAAAAGAAAGAGGAAGACAACCATGCGCCTTATATTCATCCGACATGCTGAACCAGACTATGACATTGACGGTATGACGTCAAAAGGAGAACGGGAAGCAGAATTCCTTTCTGAGCGGATCGCTTCATGGGATATTACACATTGCTACAGTTCACCTCTCGGACGTGCCCGGGACACTGCGGCGCCTGCATTAATGAAAATCGGTCAGAAAGCAACTGTATGTGAATGGCTGAAAGAGTTTGACTATTCTATCACAGACCCTGTAACCGGACGCTACGGTGTTCCCTGGGATCTGATGCCTGAATATTTTACAAAAGATCCTTTATATTATGATAAAAACAGCTGGTATCTGACTCCCCTGTACCGTACCAATCCTGAAATCGGAACAGCCTGGCATGATGTATGCAATGCGTTGGATCTGCTGCTTACAAAATATGGTTATTATCGTGAAGGCGAATTATATCGTGTAAAAGAGCAAAAAAAATCACCGGACAATGAACCCACTCTTGTTTTTTTCGGTCATCTTGGTGTAATCTGTGTCATGCTTGCACACCTGATCGGTGTTTCACCTGTCATGCTCTGGCAGGGGACCTTTCTGGCTCCGTCTTCTGTCACTGTTGTAAATTCTGAAAAAAGAATGAATGATGCTGCTTATTTCAGAATTCAGACACTTGGAAATACGGCGCACTTATATGTGCATCAGGAGCCCGTCTCTTATTATGGTGCTTTTTCTTCGGTATTCAATAAATAAAGCCTCGATAAAAGCAATAAAAAATCCACCCTGAAAAATTTCCCGGGTGGATTTTTGTCGTTATTCCAGTTATGCTGGACTAAATTATTCATATCAAATATTAACTTCTTTTATTTTACAGGAATTTCATGAATCCAACCTGCCGGTGCCTCAATACGTCCCATCTGAATGCCTGTTAATATGTCATACAGCTTTGTGATAACCGGTCCCATATCGTCCATTCCGCTTGCAAAACATATTTCAGTGCCATGATCATTGATTTTTCCTACCGGACTGATAACTGCTGCGGTTCCACATAATCCCATTTCGCGGAAGTTTCCTACTTCAGCCAGTTTTACAATTCTCTCTTCTACTTTGAGTCCAAGATAATCCTTTGCCACCTGGACAATAGAGCGGCGTGTGATAGACGGAAGAATCGAATCCGAAGCAGACTGCGGAACCACCAGATTGCCATCTGCATCAACAAAGATAATATTTGCACCACCGGTTTCTTCAATCGTTGTTCTGGTTGCAGGATCAAGGTACACGTTCTCTGCAAATCCTTCTGCATGTGCTGTTACAATTGCATGAAGACTCATTGCATAATTCAGTCCTGCCTTGATATTTCCGGTACCATGCGGTGCCGCTCTGTCAAAATCGCTGACTTTAACAACAATAGGCTTTGCGCCGCCTTTAAAATAAGGGCCAACCGGTGTGCAGAACATCCGGAACTGATATTCATCCGCAGGTTTTACCCCGATTACTTCATTTGTGCCGTACATAACCGGACGAATATAAAGTGTTGCGCCACTTCCGTAAGGAGGAATCCAATCTGCATTGGCTGCCACCACCTGATCAACCGCATCCATAAAACGCTCTTCCGAAAATGCCGGCATTTCAAGCCTTCTTGCAGAATCACACATCCGTTTTGCATTCAGATCCGGACGGAAAGTAACAATTTTGCCGTCCTTTGTTTCATATGCCTTAAGGCCTTCAAAACAGGACTGAGAATACTGAAGAACACCCGCACATTCACTGAGTACGACCTTATCGTCTGTGGTAATGACACCATTATCCCAGGCCCCGTTCTTATAATTAGAGACATACCTGTTATCTGTCTTCATGTAACCAAATCCGATATTCGCCCAATCAATGTTCTTCTTTCCCATACCTGATTACTTCCTTTCAATACTTTTACTTTACAATTTTAGCACTATAAAGTGTTAATAAATTACATTATAGTGCAAAAGACCGGGGTGTCAAGCTTTCATTCTTGCACACTTTACTTCATGTTGGCTTGATCTTTTTTATTATCATGTTTTTTGATGTGAAAAATTTTTCTCCAGCTGGATTCCGGTTTCTGCGCATGAAATCTGTTATTATCCTGATTCCCGATCGGTCTGAATTCACCTGATTCCATATATGCAACATCAATATACTGCTCTGTATCTGTACTCAATCCACGCTTATGAAGATAATGATTGGTAACTCTTCTGACAAAAGCATAGAATACGGCAAATACCGGAACACCTACAATCCATCCTGCAAAGCCAAAAATACTTCCAAACAGCATGATTGAAAAAATAACCCAAAAGCTTGACAGTCCTGTTGAATCTCCCAGAATCTTCGGCCCCAGTATGTTTCCGTCAAATTGCTGTAATATAATAACAAAAATAAGGTATACAAGTGCTGCGATCGGATCAATCATCACAAGGAGCAGTCCTCCGGCAACAGCCCCGATATAAGGTCCAAAGAAGGGAATGATATTTGTCACACCAACAATTACAGATATCAGGACCGGATATGGGATTTTCAGTATCATGGCTCCAATAAAGCACATAATTCCGATAATGATTGAATCAACGATCTTCCCTGTTATGAATCCGGTAAAGGTATAATGAACAAACCGAAATGAACTGATAATTTCATTGGCAGTATTTTCCTTAAAAAATGCATATGCCATTTTTTTACCCTGTCCGCAGAACATTTCTTTTGAATTCAAAAGATATATTGCCACAATGATACCAATGATCCAGTTGAAAACTCCACCAATCAGATCAACAAACCGTCTGGATACAATCTGTATAATAGTCGACATATTCGGAACAACAGAGTTTTTCACATATTCATTAATTTTGGCTGTAATACTTGAGAGTGCTCCGTTTACCGTTTTGGAAAGATCCGGATTAGTTGCCAGATATTTGTTTGCATATTCGTTAATATTGTTTATATAAATTGGGAAATTGAATATAATCTCACGAATACTTTCAACTAACTGCGGGATAATTACTGCAAGAAGTGCATAAAGTATCAGAAGCAAAAAAGCAATCGTCATGAAAACAGATATTTTGCGCATCTGTTTTCTTTTTCTGGAGTTCTTATGTTTATCAAAACTGATTCCACATTTCCCATAAATTGGAATCAACATCTTTTTTTCAATAAAGTTTAAAGTTGGAGACATTACATAGGCAATTATAACGCCATACAAAATAGCCATCATTGAATGGGTTATTACATGAATTCCATTTGCAATATTTCCACCATGAAACAGCAGATAGTAAAAAAGGAGTG
Organism: Butyrivibrio sp.; assembly: GCA_017996845.1. Next base: position 7,959 of record JAGOGF010000065.1, on the reverse strand, counting down.
CCATAACAGCAGTTAAAAATATCGTTATCCCCCAGGTTATCTGTTTTTTATCCGGCTTCAGTTTCATACATATGCCTCATTCCCATCTTTGACGAAATAGCCGGCAGAAATCTGCCGGCTATTTCATAAAAAATACTTACTGTTCACTTTCAAGAAGCGCACTGATCTTGTAAGTCAGGCTATCAAGATAATCTTCTTCATAATTTTCAATCTTTCCAGCATCACAAAGCGCCGCAAAAGCAGGATCAAGCGGAAGTCTCCCGACAACATCCAAACCCTTTCCAGCAGCATAAGCCTCAATATTGCTCTCTCCAAATATAGAAATCATCTCTCCGCAATGCGGGCACTTCATATAACTCATATTTTCTACCAGCCCGATTACCGGTATATTCATCATGGAAGCCATATTAACTGCTTTCTCAACAATCATGGAAACCAGTTCCTGCGGTGTGGAAACTACAATAATACCATCTACCGGAAGTGACTGAAAAACTGTCAGCGGGACATCCCCAGTTCCCGGAGGCATATCAACAAACATATAATCCACATCGCCCCAGTTCACTTCTGCCCAGAACTGTTTCACCACATTTGCAATAACCGGACCTCTCCACACAACAGGATCTGTATCATGCTCCATCAGTAGATTAAGAGACATTACTTCAATTCCGCCTTCAGATTTTGCCGGCAGAATCGCACCATTTTCATCTACTTCCTTTACAGAAGAGAGTCCAAACATCTTCGGTATGGAAGGTCCCGTAATATCAGCATCCAGAATTGCTGTCTTATAACCTTTTTTATTCATACTGCAGGCAGCAAGTCCTGTCACAAAACTCTTCCCGACGCCGCCCTTACCACTGACAATACCAATCACCTTTTTAACATGCGTATTTGCTCCGGGCATAACCTTCATACTTTGTGGATTGGTTCTGGAACTGCAGCTTTCTCCGCAGGATTCGCAGCTGCCTGAGCAGCCTTCCGGCTTATTTTCTTCGTTTGACATTTTTTATCCTTTCAAAATTTGATTAATTTATATGATCATTCAGATTTACTTCATCTGCTGCATCCTTCAAATATGACTCAATAATGAATCTGGGACGTGCTTTGCTCTCAAGATAGATTTTACCGATATATTCGCCAATAATGCCCAGCGATATCATAATCAGGCCGCCAATTGCCCAAACAGAAATAACGGTGGTAGTCCACCCCTGAATGGTATTCCCGTGTACATAACGAATCAGACAATATACCAATACAATGATACTGACCAGAAAAATGAAAAAGCCAAGTCCCGTAATCATACGGATCGGTTTGGTGCTGAGTGAAGTAATACCCTCTGATGCAAATTGGAGCATCTTCTTCAATGGATATTTACTCTCTCCTGCAAAACGCTCTGCCCTTTCATAATAAACAATATCAGAAGAATAGCCAACCATGGGAACCATACCCCGCAGGAACAGATTCACCTCATGGAACTGAGAAAGTCCATCCAATGCCCGTTTGCTCATGAGCCTATAATCTGCATGATTATAGACAGTATTGGCTCCAAGCCCGTTCATCATCTTATAGAAACTTTCTGCAGTAAACTTCTTGAAAAAAGTATCCTTTGCCCTGCTGGAACGAACGCCATATACGATATCTGTTCCTGCCAGATATTTGTCAATCATTGCATCCATTGCATTGATATCGTCCTGTAAATCCGCATCCATGGAAATTGCCATATCACAAATCTGCCGAACCGTCATGAGCCCTGCAATCAAAGCATTCTGATGTCCGCGATTTCTGCTGAGATTGATTCCCTGAAAAAGCGGGTCATCTGCATGCAACCGGGTGATCAGTTCCCATGTGGTATCTTTTGAACCATCATTTACAAAAACGACTCTGCTGTCTGGAGAAATTTTGCCGTCCGTAATCAACTGCTGCATCTTTAGCTTGAGTCTCTTTGACGTTTCCGGCAGAACTTCCTGCTCGTTATAGCAGGGAATCACACAAAAAAGTCTGTTTTCTTTCATTGATTTTCTTGCCTTTCCTTTTTTCATACAAGGCAAACTTCCAATCCAACCTATTCCGATTGATAAAGCCGCACTGAATATCATCATAATATAAATTGTAAAAAAAATAAAGAAAAAAGCTTATTTTCCTGTCTTTTGCATAGGAATGACCTATGTAAAAGCAGAAAAAAAGCTTTTTAGAAAATCACTGTATAAAATTGGTTCTGCAATCAATTCGATGCGTTGATGTAGTTGATCAAACCTTCCGAATCAATGATTTTTTGCATAAAAGCAGGAAAAGCCTGTCCCTGATAAACTTTCCCTGATGTCTCATCGGTAATAATACCCGTGTCAAAGTTTACACTGACTCTGTCTCCTGCAGCAATCTCTCTTGCCGCTTCCGGACATTCCACAATCGGAAGCCCGATATTGATACTGTTTCGATAAAAAATCCTCGCAAAAGTTTCTGCAATCACGCAGCTCACGCCTGCCGCCTTTATGGCGATTGGCGCATGCTCTCTGGATGAACCACAGCCAAAATTTTTATTCGCAACAATAATATCGCCGGGGGTTACTTTTTTGATAAAATTCTGATCAATATCCTCCATACAATGCTGCGCAAGTTCCGCCGGATCTGTTGTATTCAGATATCTTGCAGGAATAATAACATCGGTATCTACATTATCTCCATATTTAAAAACTGTCCCATTTGCTGATTTCATATTTACCTGCTTTCCGGACCTACGCCTTTATAGTTCTGATGGTTGTGAAATTCTACCCGTTACTGCACTTGCCGCTGCAACCGCAGGAGATGCCAGATAAACTTCAGAGTCAATTGCTCCCATACGTCCCACAAAATTACGGTTCGTAGTTGAGACACATCTTTCACCGCTTGCAAGAATTCCCATATAACCGCCAAGACAAGGTCCGCAAGTAGGTGTTGATACAACCGCACCGGCTTCAATAAATGTACGCAGCAGTCCCTCTTCCATTGCCTGTAAATATATTTTTTGCGTCGCAGGTATTACAATACAGCGCATCCCCGGTGCAACATGTCTGCCAGAGAGAATCTGTGCTGCAATCCGAAGATCACTGATTCTTCCATTTGTACAGGAACCAATGACTACCTGATCAATTGCGATATCATCCATATTATCAAAAGTTCTGGCATTCTCAGGCAAATGCGGAAAAGCAACCGTACTGCCAAGTGCAGAAAGATCAATCGTATACTCTTTTACATACACAGCGTCCGCATCTGCTTCGAAAATCTCATATTTTTTACCGGGAGCATGCTCCTGCATATATTGAATTGCAAGATCATCCACAGGGAAAATTCCATTTTTCCCGCCTGCTTCGATTGCCATATTTGCAATGGTAAACCGATCATCCATAGACAGATTCTGCACTCCTTCACCAGTAAATTCCATTGACTGATAAAGTGCCCCGTCTACTCCGATCATCCCAATAATATGAAGGATCACATCTTTTCCACTGATCCATTTCGAAGGTTTTCCAATCAGCTGAAAACGAATTGCAGAAGGGACTTTGAACCATGCTTTGCCGGTAGCCATACCTGCCGCCATATCTGTAGATCCGACGCCTGTTGAAAATGCACCAAGTGCGCCATAGGTACAGGTATGCGAGTCTGCTCCGATAATTAAGTCTCCGGCTACCGTAAGGCCCTGTTCCGGCAAAAGAGCATGTTCAATGCCCATCTGCCCGACTTCAAAATAATTGGTGATCTGATTTCTATGTGCAAATTCTCTTACACATTTACAGTTCTCTGCAGATTTAATATCTTTGTTCGGAACAAAATGATCTGGTACAAGTGCAATTTTATCTTTATCAAAAACACCTGTATGTTTGAATTTATCCATCTCTTTAATTGCGACCGGACTTGTAATATCATTACCCAAAACCAGATCCAGTTTTGCTTCAATCAACTGACCCGCTTCCACATAATCCAATCCCGCATGTTTTGCCAGAATCTTCTGGCTCATAGTCATACCCATGTCTGATCTCCATTCTGCCGATTGCCGATCATATTTTCATTTTGCAATATCATGAACTGCTTTGGCATGTAAATTTATTATGAAGTAAGGATAACACAGTTATAGAAAGCAAAACACATAATATATTTAACGTTTTTCTTGATTAAAATTAATATTTTGAATCATTTCATTGTTTTCGGATATCGCATTCTCTGCAGGAGAAGTTTCAGGAAGCCCTTCCTGTGCAAGAATTCCTTCATTTCCAGCTGAAACCTCCAAAAAAGCTGCCCCATTCCTGCCCTTACGAATTCTCAGTATATAACACAGCAACAGCATAAGCGAAATAATGGAGATCAGCATCCCAAGATAAAAACCCTGCGGCAGATAGCTGACCTGAATCTTGTGAACCCCGGCTGGCACATCAATTGCCATAAGTCCATAATCTGCAGTAATGATATCTGTTTTCTGTCCATCTACAGTTGCAGTAAATCCGGCCATATTGGGAACAGAAAAGAACACCAGATTTTCTGCAGGAAGATTGGAGGTTGTTGCAGAGAATCCATCTTTTGTGGTTTTGAACTTTGTACATGCAGTCTGTGCTCTGGCATTACATTCATCCGCAAAATCTTCATTGGACATGGCTTCTGAAGTAATATTCTCCTGTGGCAGCTTCTGCATCAGTTTACCATATCTCGCCGCATCTTCATCACTCAAAATAATTGCTTTTACAAGTGATTTATCCGCATCTGCCTTATTAAGCGTATCCCAGCCGGACTGTGGCACATAATAATTAAAAGTAAATCCCATCGGGATATAATTCATGTTCTCATAGATCGTAAAACCATTCTGCACACTGTTCTCTCCCAGCTGCATATAATCAATAATGCCTTTCCCTTTTGCGAAATCTCCATCTTTGTTAATATCAGAGTTTTCCATATAGTATTTGGATGAGAGAATCGCACGAAGCCCGATTCTTTCCGTTGGAACATCTGATTCAACTGTTCTGGTAATTCCTGCCGCTCCCTTATAAAAATTAAAGATTTCAGAAGGAACGGTACTCAGGAAACAGTGTATGGTTGGAATTCCCCATACCATTTCATAATTGGTTGAGGTACTGTCTGTTTCCGCTCTTCCGAATTGTTCTGCTATATTCACATCCGGCTTGGTATCAAGCATCTGCATCTGCCATTCCTGCATACCGTAATCACTGATCAGACTGCTTCCATTAATCAGCATCATCATAGTACAGGCAATACAGGAAGCTATTGTGGCAACATAAGTAACAAGCATGCGCATTCTGCGGTTTCTGATCAGAAAAATGATTAATATCAGTGCAATACTGATCACTGCCGTTACCGCTACATTGTGCCAGAACATCAGCTTATTCTCTGCCATTGCATTGTATACGATATTACCATCATCATCTTTGGACGGCAGCAGTGCAATTACGACCATCAGCAAAAACGATATGATTGTCGCCATAGTCCCTGCACGCATATCTTCATGTTCATCACGCTCCAGCATCTGAACCGTCATGATTGCCATAAATAAAATCGGCATATAGAACCATCTCGCATAATACTGTGAATTAAGCAGCGAGAAAGCTGCATTCATAAAAGGCAGCATGGCAATAACCAGACAAGACAGGATAAGTGTTTTTTTCCAATCCCTTTTATGTGCAATGCAATAGGCAACTACTCCCGCAATACCAAACATCGGAAGATATACTGCCAGAGAAGCATTTTTAACAGTTGTGGTATAGAAAAGCGTACCTTTTCCAATGATATCCGGAATCATAACCATGCTCTTAAAAATGTCAAAATACATTTTTGCACTTGGGTATACGAGCAGGTCATATCCCATAAGGATATTATCAAGGCGCGTATTCCCTGCAACACCGCCAAGCGCCATCATCAGATAAAACCCGGCAATGCCAACACCAAGTATTCCGCCTGTCAGTGCGCGTAAGATCATATACCGTACTGTACGGAAAGAATTGCCTCTTATATATCTGATACATGCATACAAAATGAGAAACAAAACCTGTCCAAAGAAAAAGTAATAATTGATCACAGAAATCAGTGTTACCATTAATGTAAACCGTACCCATTTGAAACCGCCGCTCATGAATTTCTCATGATTTTTATGATGATCAATCTGCATCAGATCATCAAAGGCAATGAGTAATAACGGGAAAAAGGCAACTACATCCGTAAAATGATTAAAGACAATATTACATGCATTAAAACCGGAAAAAGCATATAAAAGTGCACCGATCTGTGCTGCCCTAGAATGTCTGGTATATCTTCTGATATAATAATAAGCGGTTACTGTCGCTGTTGCATATTTCAGTCCCATCAGAAATGGCATCATATATGGCAGAAAATGCTCCGGGAAAGGAATTGTGAGCCAGAAAAACGGGCTTCCCATCAGATAAAAAGATAAGTCTCCAATCAGAGATCCGCCCAGATCCAGATTCCAGTTCCAGAAAAACTGTCCGCTTCTGACTGCACGATGCGCCAGAATATAAAACGGCACCTGCTGTACGTTAAAGTCTCCATAATAGAAAAAGAGACCTCCATGCCGAATAATAATCGGCAATGCTGCAAGAACATACATCAGGAATCCCATGATAAAAAGCTGAATTCCCTTTGGTATCTTTCTTGCTCCATTTCCTGTCTCCATCTTTTCAGAAGTATCAATTGCAGCATCTTTGCTGTTATCAGAATATTCTGATTGTTCAAGTACACTATTCATGTTTGATAAACGCGACCTTTCTCGGTTATTCCCTCATCAGATATCCGTTACATCCTCATCCTATCATGAAAACATGGAAATGCAATGGTATTTCATTTCCATAAACGCCTGTGCATTCATCTTCTCATGAAGAAAGAGTGTCATCCGTAAACCGGAAATGGCACTCTTCTCATATTATCCTAAAAAAATCTGGTTTTCAATATCAGAATCAGTTATTAATAAGCTTATCATTTTCATTGTTCCAGCTGTAAAGTTTGCGGATTTCTGCTCCAACTTTTTCTGAAGGATGCTCTGCATGCAGCTTTCTCATCATCTGGAAGTGAACCTGACCACCGGCATCAGACATATCAAGCAGAAATTCTTTTGCAAAAGTTCCATCCTGAATATCCGCCAGAATTTTCTTCATTGTCTTTTTGGTCTCAGGTGTGATCAGCTTGGGTCCTGTTACATAATCGCCATATTCTGCTGTGTTGGAAATAGAATATCTCATTCCTGCAAAGCCTGACTGATAGATCAGATCTACGATCAGTTTCATTTCATGAATACATTCAAAATATGCATTTCTCGGATCATATCCAGCTTCGCAAAGTGTTTCAAAACCGGTCTGCATCAGTGCACATACGCCGCCGCACAGAACAGCCTGCTCTCCGAAGAGATCTGTCTCTGTCTCTGTTCTGAAAGTCGTTTCCAGAAGACCTGCTCTTGCTCCGCCAAGACCTGCGCCATAAGCAAGTGCCATTTCAAGAGCCTTACCAGTAGCATCCTGATGAACGGCAACCAGACACGGTGTTCCCTTGCCTGCCTGATACTCAGAACGAACCGTATGTCCGGGAGCCTTCGGTGCGATCATGGTAACATCTACATCCTTGGGCGGATTGATCAGACCATAATGAATATTGAAGCCATGCGCAAACATCAGCATATCGCCGGCCTTCAGATTAGGCTCAATATCTTCCTTGTACATCTTTGCCTGCTTCTCATCATTGATCAGAACCATGATGATATCAGCCATTTTTGCAGCCTGTGCTGTCGGATATACCTTAAGTCCCTGCGCCTGTGCCTTTTCTTTTGACTTGGATCCTTCATACAGACCGACAATAACGTTACAACCGGAATCCTTCAAGTTAAGGGCATGTGCATGTCCCTGGCTGCCATAACCGATAATAGCAATGGTCTTACCTTCCAGTAAAGAAAGGTTACAATCTTCCTGATAGAAAATACGT
>JAGOGF010000064.1 GCA_017996845.1 Butyrivibrio sp. | reverse complement strand
AAGGCGTTGCAGAACACTGTAGATTTGCCGGGATAGAAGTACCGAAAGAAAAACCACAGAAAACGAAGAAACAAAGCAGAGGAAAGGAGCGATAAGTTATGGAAGTCAAGATGAATAAAGAAATCCGGGACTATCAGGAATCCATGTTTATGGGACTGGACCTGAGACAATGTGTGTGTTCTGTTCTTGCGATTCTTACAGCAATCGGAATTTACTTTGGAATGCGTGAAATTACCGGACAGGAAATAACCGGATGGCTGTGTGTGCTTGGTGCTACTCCATTTGCTGCCTGTGGCTTTTTCAAATATCATGGTATGACAGCCGAACAGTTTTTATGGGCAGTGATCAAATCCGAATTGCTGTATCCGAAGAAACTGGTGTTTCAGTCGGAAGATATCCACTACTCCTGCATGCAGGAGACCATCTCGCTGGGAGAAAAGAATCAAAAGGATGGAGCGGAAATCATAAAAGAGCGGGAGCAAAGAGCAGAAGCAAAACAGAGAAAGAAACGCAAGGGAAGGAGTGATGCCTTTGATTAAAACCTTAAGTCAGGCACTTCGGATGGATAAGGAACGCTTCAAAGTTCCGAAATCCGTCCAACAGGCAATTCCCATCCAGCGAATCTGGCCGGATGGAATTTTTCAACAGGGAACGAAATTCTCAAAAACATATCGTTTTACAGATATCAACTATTATATTGCGAGTAAGGACAATAAGACAGAAATGTTTCTGGATTATTCCGAACTCTTAAATTCACTGGATTCCGGCATTTCTGCCAAAATTACCATCAATAACCGGAGAATCAATAAAGAAGAATTTGAAAAATCAATCCTGCTTCCAATGAAGGAAGATGGACTGGACCACTATCGGGAAGAATACAACGAAATGCTCCTGTCTAAGATTACAGGAACAAACAACAGCATCTATCAGGAACGGTATCTGACTGTCAGTGTACATAAAAGATCGATTGACGATGCAAGAACCTATTTTGCACGTATCGGAACAGACATCGTAACACATCTGGCAAAGTTATCGTCCACAGCAGAAGGACTGGACGCAGAGAGCCGGCTCCAGATTTTCAGGGACTTCTTCAAGGGAGATGTCCCACAGGCATTTCCGTTTGATCTGAAACAATTTGCCAAGAAGGGAACAAGTTTCAAGGACTGGATGTGTCCGGATTCTATGGAATTTGAACGTGACCATTTTAAAATCGGTGACAGGTACGGAAGAGTCCTGTATATGCAGGATTATGCAAGTTATGTTAAAGATGACATGATTTCAGAACTGTGTGACTTCAGCCGGAATCTGATATTGTCGATTGATATCCTGCCAGTCCCTACGGATGAAGCGGTAAGGGAAATCCAGAACCGACTGCTTGGTGTGGAAACCAACGTGACCAACTGGCAGAGAAGGCAGAACGCTAATAATAACTTCTCGGCAATCGTACCATACGATATGGAACTTCAGAGAAAAGAAACCAAGGAAATGCTCGATGATCTGACAACCAGAGACCAGCGTATGATGTTCGGGATTTTGACAATGGTACATCTGGCAGACAGCAAAAAGCAACTGGATTCCGATACGGAACTGATTCTGTCAATCGCAAGAAAGCATCTGTGTCAGATGGCAACATTAAAGTGGCAGCAAGTGGACGGACTCAATACAGTGCTTCCTTACGGACTGCGAAAGATCAATGCCCTGCGTACATTGACAACGGAATCAACGGCTGTTTTAATCCCGTTCCATACACAGGAAATCCTGCAGCCGGGCGGTATCTATTATGGGCAGAATGCAGTCAGCAAGAACCTTCTGGTAGCCGACCGGAAGAAACTGATGAATGGAAACAGTTTCCGGTTGGGCGTCAGTGGATCAGGAAAGAGCTTTTCGGCAAAAGAAGAGATTGTGCATCTGGCATTGAGTACCGATGACGATATCCTGATTCTTGATCCGGAGTCCGAATTCACAAAATTAGTAGAGGCTCTGGGTGGACAGGTTGTAAAAGTATCTGCGACATCAGACAATCACCTGAATGCAATGGATATGGACGCAGCCTACGGCAATGAAAAGAATCCACTGATTGAAAAATCGGAGTTTATTCTGTCTGTATTTGAACAGTTGGTTGGAGCAGGAAACCTGTCAGCAAAAGAAAAGTCAATCCTGGACCGCTGTGCTGCAGATGTGTACCGGGATTATATCCGAAGTGGTTATACCGGAGAAGTTCCGACATTGAAAGATATGTACCGACAGTTGATGTTACAGCCGGAAGAAGAGGCAAGGGGACTTGCACTGTCATCCGAACTTTTTATCAATGGAAGCCTGAACACCTTTGCACAGCCGACCAATGTGAATAAGAAGAACAGGATCATGGATTATGATATCCGGGAACTGGGGGAACAGCTTATGCCACTGGGAATGCTGGTTACCTTAGACAGTATTTTCAACAGGGTAATTCAGAACTGGAAAGAAGGAAAAACGACATGGATATTTGCCGATGAGTTCTATCTGTTATTCCGCTATGAATACAGTGCAAATTTCTTCTACCGACTGTACAAGAGAATCAGAAAATACAATGGATTCGTGACAGGTTTAACCCAAAATGTTGAGGAACTTCTGAAATCGGACACTGCAAGACTGATGTTGGCAAACAGTGAGTTTTTGATTCTTTTGAATCAGGCAAGTACAGACAGGGAAGAATTGGCAGCTCTTTTGAATATTTCCGAAAACCAACTGTCCTATATTACAAATGTATCGGTTGGCAGTGGCCTAATCCGTTGCTCTGGGAATATCGTACCATTTGAGAATACGTTCCCAAAGAATACAGACCTTTATAAACTAATGACAACAAAACCGGGAGAATCATAATGAAGAAAAAAGAAGAAGTAACGATAACTTTTTATGCTGCAGAGTGCGGTGAGTTCCATGATTTAGGAGAATATACAAAATGCAGAACGCTGGAAGAGGCATATAAAAAGTACCAGAAATATTGTAGAACATCTGCCAATATGTGTCCGGCTATTGAGTTTTCTATTCATGATCCAGAATCAATTTATTCAGACATGGAATATCCATTACCGTTGTCATCAAAAGACAGGGGAGACTTGGAACTTGTGCCATATTACAACGAACATCCACTGGTAAATGAGGCAATCAGACAGGTGGAGCAGTTGCAGAAACAGCAGGAAAAAAAGAAACATCGGGATGTTGCCCGATGAGATAAGAGATACGGAAAGAGGGTGACCGGATGAAAGATATCAAGGAACGGGTAAGGGATAAGAATCCGAAGATTCGAAATCCGGCTGCCCGACTTCCGAAAGAACTGGTTCGCTCAGCGGTTCTGGAAGCAAAAGAAAAGCCAAGGGAACTACATGAAAAAAGCAGTGGGCAGTCAGAATCCCCAACACAGTATGGAACTGAAAAAATAGAATCCGTACAGTACAGAGCGGCGAGTGTGGCAGGAAAAAGTATAGGGAAAACCACATATCAAGGTGGAAAAAAACTTGCTGGAGTGACCTACAGGAAGATAAAGGAAAGAAAAAGCAGACAGGAAGAAGCGAAAGCTGCCGAAGAAGCAATGGAGCAGGGGGCAGAAAGCGGAAAGAAATTAATCAAGTTGAAACCGGAGCAGGCAGCACTTGCCAAGGAGAATGGTAAACGGCAGGTGAAAGCAGCACCGAGAGTGGTAAAAGTATCCGGTCTGTCTCAAGAAAAAATAAAGACACAGGCATCCATGCAGAAACAGCAGATGGAAAAAAGTCTTCAGGCGATGCAGAAAGCAAGAGCAGCCCAGATGGCAAGAAAGTCAGCACAGGCATCGGCAGAAAGTGGAAAAGCAGTCCTTCAGGTAACTGGAAAGGGTTCAAAGTTATCCGTACAGGGAATTACAGCAGCGATTCAAAAAGGGGTAGTAGCTCTTGAAAAAATGGGAAAATGGATTGCTGCCGGAGGTAGTGCATTTCTTCTGGTATTTATTCTGATTGTGGGAATCATTGCAGGAGCAGCTTTCAGCAGTAATTCGGAAAGCTCCGAATCCCTAAGTGAAGAAGTGCTTGCGTATACTTCTGTGATACAGCAGTATGCATCCCAATACGGCATTCCGGAATATGTGTCTGCGATACAGGCCATCATGATGCAGGAATCTGGAGGCAGGGGAACAGACCCGATGCAGTGTTCGGAAAGTCCATATAATACAAGATTCCCACACACTCCTGGTTCTATTACTGATCCGGATTATTCGATAGAGGTTGGAGTACAGACCTTTGCAGACTGTATCAGACAGGCAGGATGCAGCAGTCCACAGGATCTGGACAAGCTGAAACTTGCATGGCAGGGATATAACTATGGAAATGGCTACATAGGATGGGCATTGCAAAGAGGCGGTTATACAGAAGCCAATGCATTGCAGTTTTCACAGGAACAGGCAGCTTCGCATGGATGGAGCAGTTACGGAGATCCCCAATACGTTCCCCATGTGATGCGGTATTATTCCGGTGGCAGCCTGTTTGCTGGTTTGTTTGGTAATCAGCAGATTGTGTCGGTTGCAATGGGGCAGCTTGGAAACAGTGGCGGTCAGAAGTTCTGGAGCTGGTACGGATTTGACAGTCGGGTAGAATGGTGTGCCTGTTTTGTAAGCTGGTGTGCGGATCAGAGCGGTCTGATTGCAAGTGGGAATGTTCCTAAATTCTCATTGTGCAGTGATGGAGTGTCCTGGTTTCAGGGAAAGAATAAGTGGCAGAGTGGCGGAACAACTCCGACAGCTGGAATGATCATCTTTTTTGACTGGGATCATGATGGAACATCGGATCATGTAGGAATAGTAGAAAAGTGTGAAGGTGGAAGAGTTTACACGATTGAGGGAAATTCCAGTGATCAGGTACGGCAGAGAAATTATGCAGTAGATTACAGTTCTATAATGGGATATGGGGTGATAAATTGATGGTTTCTTTCATAATTTGTTAAGGATTTTATAAGGGAGTTAATGAATCCTTTGGAAAATAGTCACAAAATAGGCACAGTTGATTGATAAATTGTTATTGTAACTTTTAGTGATAGACATATAAAGAGTTAGAAATCTTTATAATTGACTTGAATTAGGAGGTAGTGAATATGAGTGATCAGAATGTAAAAGCAGCACAAAAATATTTAAATGCGATGTTTGGTGGACATAAGGATTGGGTAAAACTGGATGAAGATGGAAAGACCGGAACAGCCGTGATGCAGGGAATCATTCGTGCATTTCAGATTCAGAATGGAATCTCAACGATTACAGGAACGGTTGGACCACTTACTATTAATACCATGAAGAAGTTAGCCATTATTACAAAAATGGATCCGAATGATACTCCGCAGGTTAATGTATGCTTGATTCAGTGTGCTCTGTTTTGCAAAGGATATGCTGCTGGAGGAATTACTGGAATTTATTATACATCAGGAGTAAATGCAGTTAAAAAGATGCAGGAAAATGCAGGACTGGAAGTTACGGGCAAAATTGATTGGAAAGTTTGGTCTGGATTGTTATCCCTAAACTGGTTTACAAAGGTTTCTGGTGGGGATTCCAATATTGTTCTTATTCAACAGCAATTAAATAGTGACTGGTCAGATGTTATTGGTGTTGGACCTTGTGATGGAATTGCCTCAAGACAGACAATTTTGTCTTTAGTTGGTGCATTGCAGGCGGCTGAAGGAGTTACAACTGAATTAATTACAGATTTGAATTCAGTTAATTTTGGCGATGCAACAACAAATGCGTTTCCGGGTACATTACAGAACGGACAGAACTCGACGAAATATGTTCCATTTAATAAGATTGCTCAATACGGACTATATTTTAACGGATATAATCCGGGAAGATTCGATGGCGTGTTTGATTCGACTACAGAGTCAAAGGTGTCAGAATTTCAGGAGTTTTATGGTCTGACAGGAATTGGACTTGTAACAAAAGGAAAAGTAAATGTTTCTACTATGAAATCATTGCTTACGAGTAAAGGCGATACAAACAGGGCAGCAAAAGCGTGTGACTGTGCAACAGTATTAAATAAACAACAGGCATTAGATATAAAAAATGCAGGGTATACTCATGTAGGACGTTATCTGACAGGTTCTGTTGGAAAAGAACATACACCGAAATATTTGACATCAACAGAAGTGAAAAACATTGAAAATGCAGGATTATCGGTATTCCCGATATATCAGGATGGAGGATATGAATTAAACTATTTTAAGGATCCGTCCCAGGGAAGTGTTGATGCACAGACAGCAATTTTAGCAGCCGAGAGAATCGGTATACCAAGTGGAACGACTATATACTTTGCAGTGGATTTTGATTGTTATTCATATCAGATTGATACATTTATTATACCTTATTTTGAACAGATTCACATGATCTTTTTCAGTTCGACAAATGATAAAAATTATAAAGTCGGCATTTATGCACCAAGATATGTATGTACTAAAGTTTATGAAGCAGGATTGGCAAGTAAATCATTTGTGGCAGATATGTCAACTGGATTTAGCTGTAATTTGGGATATTCGATGCCGAAGAACTGGGCATTTGATCAATTTTGTGAGTTGAACTCATTTTCTTCATCACCTTCGTTCCCACTGGATAAAGATGCATATTCAGGGAGAGATACTGGATTTAAAAAGTTCGATGCCGTATCGACAAAAACAGATGAGGAAATAGCGCAAGAAAATCTTCGGGCAAAGGTAAAAATAGCACGAAATCAATATGTCTATAATGTAATGGAGCCGCTTGGTTATCTGAATAAAATTATGGATGTGGGTGTGGAGTATGATAAGGAAATTTCACTGGGAACAATGATGAGTCCTCAAGGAGCAATTGATATTTCTACTAAAATATCCACATCGCTTGAAAGTTCAACTGGTAAAATTTATAATATAAAAGTGGATATAGGAAATGATGGAGAATTGACACAAACTTGCAAAAATCAAATTATGGAGATTTCATCAAATTTATCAGATACAGGTATAGAGGGAGCAGATAACTTTGGAAATACGATAGAAAAAATTGCTTTATCGGTTAAATCTGGTAATATTGCTTTTGAAATAAATAATGTTTTTGCCAATAGTGTAGAGTTTTCCATTGTATTTAGTACATCAGATTTGCTGCCAGAAGAGGAAAAAGAGTGGACAATATCGGTTGCTTTGATTTTTACAATGACATTAAATTCTAATAGTGGTCTTGAATTTAATGTTGTAGAATTCACAAAAGAGCATAGTAATATACTGGCAGGAGCCGTAATATTAGTTCTTGCGGGTGCATTAGTTGTAAATGCAATTCCGTCAATTATTGCTTTATTTTCAGCTGGAGCAGGTACTGTTTTTGGTTTGTTGATTCAAGCGCTGTAAATTGTAAAAGAATAAAAGAGACAATGGCCAGAGGTTCGATTTTATAAAGAGGACCTCTGGCAAAAGGGGGATTAAGAAGAATGCATATTAAATCAATTGTGTCAGATGAGGATAGGGAAGAATTAGAAAGAATGCTTTCGCTTGGGTTTATAATTCCTAATCAATTATTTAAAACAAGACAGAAAAGTAGAATGATTATCTATATTTTTACACCTGTAGAATTTTTACTGTCGATTAATTGTTATCTGTCGGAAAGTTATTTGATGTTTGGAATAGGGATTGGAACTTGTGTGGCTTGTGTGGCTTGGATTATTTGGTATCAAATGATTGGTAAAAATTTTGAAAAAAATGTTCATGAATTTGTCTGGGGTAGATCAGGATATGAAACGGTGGATATCGATGAAAACGCAATTAAAATAGATGAAGATCAAATTTATGAATTTAAAAATATTGATAGAATGTTCTTATATAAAAACTTCTTTTTTTTCATAACAAATGAAAAGAAAATATTTATATTTAAAACGACAGATATGGAGTCGGATGAACTTATAAAAATTATTAAAACAACAGGGATTTTATTTGAAAAAAAAGAAAAACCATTTAATATTTATAAGTATTGTAAAAAAGGAAAAAGTTTTTAAAAATAAGCAGAGGATGGTGGATTTATCATCCTTTTAGAGAAGAGCATGTATTTTAAAGGGAATCTGGTTTTGCAGGTTCCCTTTTTGCCATCAAAAACGTTGATGTTTTATCAAATGACGCTAAAAATAAAAAGAATAATGCAGGGGGTGACATTATTAGTTATCGCTGTAATATTTGGATAAAATATAAATAAAACATAAAAAATATAAATAAATTATAAAATGGCGACAGTTTTTTCTTGTTCAAGTGTTTATTATATAGAGGACAAAATAAGACAGCAAAGGAAGTGGTGCTGTTGCATCGGAAAAATGACACAAAATTAGTGATGTCCATTCGGGAAAAGAATTGAAGGGGATTCTTTTCCCCATTTGTCGTGTTACGAAAGACTGAGGGTAAGAAAATATGCTAGAACTTGCAATCTGTGATGATGACATCATCCTATGTAATTGGTTAGAACAGAAGCTGCTCCATTATGGGAAAGCGAATGACTGTCAGATATCTATAGAAATATACTATTCTGCGGAGCAGCTTCTTAACAGGCTGGAAGAAGAATCCTACGATATGTTATTCCTTGATATTTGTCTGGAACATGAGAATGGAATTGATATCGGAACGGAGATACGAAAGAAAAATTATGGAAAAGAACTGCGGATTACCTATATTTCAACATATCAGGAATATGCTATGAAATTATTCCGTATTCATCCATTTGATTTTCTTGTAAAGCCAATCCGAGAGGAAGAACTTTTCCGGGTGATAGGTGAATTACGGGAACTGTTAAAAGAACGGAAGAAAATATTTGAATATACGGATACAAAAGGAATCCACAAGATTTCTTATGACAAGATCCTGTATTTTTATAGTCTGGGAAAAAGAGTACATATCGTGACATCGGAAAAAGAATATGAATATCGAGGAAAATTAAAGGATGTAGCGGATGTAACAGAAGAATATTTCTTACTGATTCACAAGTCCTATCTCATCAATATGGAACACGTGGAGCATTACGAATATGACAACGTGGTTATGAAAGACAAGACACGTCTCAGTATCAGTAAAGCAAATCGCAAGAAGGTCAGGGAAAGACTATTACAAACGGAGAAGAAAAGATTATGAATATCCATTTGATCACTTATCTGACAAGTAAATTATTCTGGATTTATACTGTGTTCCGTTACAATACCATCCTGTATCCAAAAAATGAGGATACACAAAAGCTATTTGCATATTTTTGTGCATATCTGCTTTCATGCTGGGGAAGCATGCAGTGGGGAACGATGTACGGAGATCTGATCTTTGAGCTGATAGCTCTGTTAATTATAACAGTGGCATATCAGGCAGACTGGCAACATCATGTCTGGAATACACTTATGGTATATATTATGGGAATTTTATGTGATGGGATTCCAATCGTGTTCTTTCAACGGTATGCGGTAGCAAGAAATCCGGTGCATCATCACATGGGACCGGGAACTATTGTAATGGGAAATTTTATATTCTTTTTACTGGAAGTCATTATTGAAAGAAAAGTAGGTGTAAAGAGAAGTTATTATATAAAGAACCGTCATTGGCTTGCTATGCTTTCTGTCCCGGTGATCAGCATTATAGTCTGTATCAGGATATTGCTGCCAGACAGAAGAGGTGTGCGGTCTACGATTGTATTATTCTTACTGTTTATCAATGTGTTTATTTTCTATCTGCACGATGAGGTTCAGAAAAGTTATATTGAAACAGCAAAACAGGAAGAGATGAAAATTCAGATGAGCCAGTATGCAAAAGAACTGGAGATGATGATGAAATCACAGGACAGGCTGAATAAGATACATCATGATTACAAGCACCATCTTACAACAATAGGGGCAATGGCAAAAACGGGAGGAAATGAAGAGATTCTATCGTATCTGAAACAAATGGAGAATATAGCCGGAACAGCCTTATGTCATCATTTATATACAGAAAACCGTAATATGAATAATCTGCTGAATTATATTTTGGAAGATTCGAAATCAGTAATTGAAAATCCGGAGATTTCTGTAGAAATACCGAATCATATAGGGGAAGAATTATTTGATATAAGTATAATAGTGGGAAATCTTATGGATAATGCTATTCGTGGGACAGCAGCTTCAGATGAAAGGAGATTATCGTTTCAGATGTATTATGGAAAAGGAATCATGAATATCCAGATTGAGAATAGCATAAAAGATACACCAAAAGTGCGGAATGGAATTTATCTGACAACGAAAAGCAGGAAAGAAGGACATGGAATAGGATTACAAAATGTGAAACTCGTAGTAGAAAAATATCATGGTCAGATGGAGATCTGCCATACGGAGAAATCCTTTCAAGTGAAAATATTATTATATATGAAATTAGATGAAAAATAGTAAGGCGATGGTGTCTTACTATTTTTTTCGACCGATTTCGTCTATTTTTGCCACCTCAAGGGGCATTTTTACCATTTATGAAAATTTTGTGATTTTTTAGATTATAGTAGTGCCAAAGTCAGAAAAAAGGAGGGTAGCGGTTATTTTGTAAAGGAATTATAGAAAAAGATTACAAGAGGGAGAAAGAGACTATGAAGAGATTTCGAAAGTCGGCTATAGCCTTAGTACTTGCACTCCTGATGGCACTACAGGGAACAGAGCCTATTTTTGTACAGGCAAAAGAGGCCATTGAGGATGTACAGAAGAATGCAGATTTCTCCAGACCAGAGGCTTTGACGGAAGAGGAAGCAGGGATTACAGATTCCACATCTGGAGAACAAGATAAGAGTCAGCAGTCTGATGCGGACGTACAAAATGAAACGACGCCATCAGAAGATACAGAGACGCAGGAAGAACAGACAACTCCAGCGGAAGAAACAGAAGAAAATCCGCAGGAAAAAGAAGTGGAGTTGAAAGAACCACAGGATTACTATCCGATTCCAGAAGAACCGGAAGGTGAACTGATTGATTATGATGCCATTTCCAAGACTTATAAGACAGGGGACAAGCAGTATACAACCGTTTATGGAGGTTATGTCGGAACTTATAAGAATGAGGATGGAGATACCGAGCTGGTTGATAATACACTTGTAAAACCAGAAGAAGCAGATACTCCGGCATCCGAAGAAGCACAGGAAGCCAGCAGTGTAGTGGCAACTGAAGAAAAGGAAGAGAAAACAGAAGTTTATCAGAACAAGGCAAACGATTATGCTATCCTTCTTCCGGAACAGATGTCAGAAGAGAATGGTGTAACGATTGAAAATGGAAAGACCAGAATCGGGATCATTCCGGTAGATGGAGATTATACACATTCCGTTATTAAAGACAATGCGATCCTTTATAATGAAGTTTACGAGGGCGCAGATGTTCAGTATACAGTACTGGATTCCAGCATTAAGGAAGATATCGTACTTCAGCAGCCAACAGACAGGGAAGTCTATGAATACGAGCTGCAGATTCCGGGGTATCAGGCAGAAGTAAAAGACAATCAGGTCTATATCTATCCGGAAGGGAAGACAATCAAAGATGCGAAGTATCTTCTGGAGACGCCATCAATGGAAGATGCTGCCGGGGAAATCAGTTTCCTGATCACATTGGAACTTCGGGAAGAAGATGGAAAAACAATCCTGACCGTAAAACCAGATAGGGATTGGCTTTCGGCAGAAGAACGTCAGTATCCGGTCAGGATCGATCCGACACCAGTAGAGATTCAGAAGAGTTCCTTTAACATGATCGGTGTGGAAGAGGGAAGTCCTACCAGTCAGATTGGTGACAACAATTATCCGTATGTCGGATTTGATGATGGTATTAAGTCTGGGAACCTTGCAGGATTTGGTACTGCACACCAGAACTGCCGGACTTATATCAAAGTAAATTCAAATTTTAGTCAGATTCCGAAAGATTCCAAAATTGACAGTGCAACATTTGCAGTCAGTCAGAAAACTGCATACAGTGGTGGTGCATCCCAGTTTGGACTTTATCGTGTAGATCAGTCGTGGAACACCTCCATCACATGGAAAACAAAACCAGTAAATCTTACGTTTCAGGATGTACAGAATGCAAGTACCAGCAGGAACAGCTATATCAATTATGACGTCAAAGATCTGGTCAATGACTGGGTGCAGGGAACTCATGCGAATAACGGATTTGCACTGGTAGCCATTGCCGAGGCAAATAACCTTGGAGCTTCTATGCAGTGTGAGGTACTGAATAACAGGGCATCCGTTTATGGACCGAAACTCAGCATCCAGTGGTCACCGGCTGAAGATCCATATCTGCGAGATATGTCACTGGATGAAACAACGATCCTGCTTCGCCCGATGACAGAAAAGAATACAAATGGAAAGCTGAAGTTTGATGCCGTATTTGCAGACGGAATTGCAAAGAGCAAATCTACAGTAGAATATTATCTGCTTCCAGATGAGGAAAATGAAGAACATCACGAAACAGATGCAAAACCATTGTATTCCTATCCAGACAGTACTGAATACAATAAGCAGTTCCCGGAGGCGAATAAGTATTACAGCAAAGATTCCAACTGGCAGAGTGCACTGTATTCAGGG
Organism: Butyrivibrio sp.; assembly: GCA_017996845.1. The sequence goes on along the minus strand of JAGOGF010000064.1, from coordinate 778 downwards.
CTGACGAAGGACAAGCTTTATAAGATCAAAGCAAAAGCATCGAAAGAGATTGATGGAAAGCTGGAAACAGGAAAAGAAGTGACCAGTGACAGCTTTGTGATCTATGAAGTGAAGCAGTTTGATACATTCCCGAAGATTGCAAAATATTATGGTGTTCCGCTTAAGAACATTATGAAAGACAATCAGGTTATGGACGCACTGGTAGTCGCAAATAACACGATCTTTATCCGTAACCCACAGACAAATGTTCCATATAGTCCTGCACCGCTTACCGATCAGGATAAGATGCGGATTGACGGAGCATTGATGGGAAGAGGCCTGCACTGTGAATTTGGATTTGAACCAGTCAACTTAAATACTGGTAACTTCTACATGGATCAGTCCGATGCGACGATGAATGAACTGAATGGAGAATTCTCCATTACAAGAAGCTACAATTCCAAAGGAACAGACCAGCATTCCATGTTCGGACGTGGATGGAGCTTTAACTATGACCAGTCACTTTCTCAAATGGAGGACGGAAGTCTTCTGTATATGAGAGGGGACGGAAGTTATCTGATCTTTGATAAGAATGAAGATGGAAGCTACACTGCTCCGGATGGTTATGTATATGATTTAAAAGCAGTCAGCTATAAAGATACAGACCATGACTACATCGGATGGGAACTGACAGATGCGGATCAGAGCGTCTGGTCATTTGATAAATACGGAATTTTACGTTATGTAACGGATGTGAATGGATTTAAGACAGTATTAGATTATGACGATGATTATAATC
>JAGOGF010000191.1 GCA_017996845.1 Butyrivibrio sp. | reverse complement strand
AATCTGATGATTGGTGGCAACATGACGAAGACATTTAGGGATGTTTACATGGATGCAAAACGGTCAGGTGCAATTAAAAAATCACTCTAATGTGATATTTGAGTGAGAAAAAGACAGGAAGTTAAGAATCTATAAAATATAATGCAAATGCAGTTGACAAATAAAACTATAGTGATATCATAATGATATCAAATAAATTCAAAATAATTTATATATTCGGAAAGGGAAATATATGAAAGAGAAAATTTTATCAGATAAAAAGAATGGTATGGCGGTAATGCTGGGAATCATTGCGGTATATGTTGTTCTGGTTATACTCATGATCCTTGGGGAAAATCGGGTGGAAAATTTTGAAGAAACACTGTGGTTTGGCCTGATTATGGTAATGATCTGCGTATTCTGGATCCCGATTATGGGTCTGAAAGTACTAAAGCCGCAGGAAGCGCTTGTTCTGACGCTGTTTGGTAATTATGTCGGAACACTCAAAGGAGCGGGATTCTATTTTGTAAATCCGTTCTGTACCAGTGTGAATCCGGCAGCACATACCCATCTGGGGCAGAGCAGTGATGTGGATAAAGCCGCGGCCGCGGTACAGATTGCAGCCGGTAAGAGTACAGCAGGCAGCAATAAAGTATCACTTAAGATTATGACACTGAACAACGGGCGTCAGAAAGTAAATGATTGCCTTGGTAACCCCATTGATATCGGCGTTGCGGTAATGTGGAAAGTAGTGGATACGGCAAAAGCAGTGTTTACAGTAGATAATTATAAGGAATACCTTTCCCTGCAGTGCGACAGTGCAGTCAGAAATATCGTAAAGATATATCCGTATGATGTTGCACCGGGCGTGGACACAACAGGTGACGGGCAGGCAGATGACGGAAGCCTTCGTGGATCAAGTGAAATTGTAGCCAAAAGAATCAAAGATGAGATTCAGGCCAAGGTTGGAGATGCCGGACTTGAGATTGTAGATGCGAGAATTACCTATCTTGCATATTCGCCGGAAATAGCAGCAGTGATGTTGCAAAGACAGCAGGCATCAGCTGTTATTGATGCAAGGAAAATGATTGTAGATGGCGCGGTTGGGATGGTGGAAATGGCACTTGATCGTCTGAACGAAAATCATGTGGTAGAATTGGATGATGAAAGAAAGGCTGCGATGGTTTCCAATCTGCTGGTAGTTTTGTGTGGAAATCATGATACACAACCGGTTGTAAATTCCGGTTCGTTGTATTAAGTAATGATTATGAGTGAAAAAAAGCAGGTACCGCTTCGGCTGAGCGGAGAATTATATGACGCACTTGCTGCATGGGCGGAAGATGATTTTCGCTCTGTGAACGGGCAGATTGAGTATCTTCTGACCGAATGTGTCAGACAACGTAAAAAAAATGGAAAATATATTTCTGACCACATAGACGAACCACCTAAACTGAATCTATAATAGCAGCAGAAGGAGAAGGAAAAAATCTTCTCCTTCTGTTTGCGTGTATAAGCAGAGCCATGTGACTTTTTACAGACATTGTGCTTTGCACAAATGGATGGAAAAGGGCATATGGCGAGCAACACGACCGAGGAGCTGAAAGCTCCGAAGGTGGTGTCTGCTTATACAAAAAAGAAAGCAGAGCCATGTGACTTTTTACAGACATTGTGCTTTGCACAAATGGATGGAAAAGGGCATATGGCGAGCAACACGACCGAGGAGCTGAAAGCTCCGAAGGTGGTGTCTGCTTATACAAAAAAGAAAGCAGAGCCATGTGACTTTTTACAGACATTGTGCCCACACAAATGGATGGGAAAAGCCAATTAGCATGAAAGGTTTTGATAATGAAGAAAATATTGGTTATTGGTTCAACGGTAGCAGATGTGATGATTGAGATTGATCATCTTCCCGGGGCTGAAGAGGATATTATACCCAAATCGCAGAAGCTTTCACTTGGAGGCTGTGCTTATAATGTTTCGAATATGCTGCGGCTTTTTCAGATACCATATATTCTTTTCTCTCCTGTCGGAACTGGTATCTATGGAGAATTTGTCAAAAAAGAACTGGAAAAGCAGAAAATCAGAACAACACTTTTACCGCAACAGGAAAACGGATGCTGTTACTGTCTGATTGATAAAAGTGGCAACAGAACTTTTATGGCGGTGCATGGTGCAGAGTATCAGTTTCAAAAAGAGTGGTTTGATCAGATTGACAAAGATCAGATTGACGGCATTTATGTATGCGGACTGGAAATGGAAGAGCCTTCCGGAGAGGAAATTCTGAGATTTCTGGAAAGCTGCCCCAATAAAACAATCTATTATGCCCCGGGTCCAAGGATTAATTCGGTACCGGAAAGCAGACAGAAAAGACTCTATGCACTGCATCCCATTCTGCATCTGAATGCCAGAGAAGCGGGAGCGTGGCTGAAAAAAGAAAATAAGTGGCCGAAAGAGGCCGCAAGAGAAACGCCGGATAATTTTACAACTGCAGAAGTTATAAAAATAGCAGAGATGGCAGCAGAAATTACGGGAAATACTGTAATCGTGACAAACGGCGAAGCGGGGACTGTCTGCTTTGATCTGCAAAAAAGACAGAACTATATCATTCCTGCAAAAGTTGTAAAACAGATAGACGGGACCGGGGCAGGAGATGCGCACATTGGAACCTACATGGCCTGCAAGGCCCTTGGGGATTCCGATCTGGAAGCATTAACGCTGGCAAATCATGTAAGTGAGCTGGTGGTAGGATGCAAGGGAGCTGTTTTATCGGACGCTTTTTTTACGAAAAGCTTTGAAAAAAATTGATTTTAAATTTCGTAATAAGATATATGTAAAAAATTCACTTATAAGGTCTGATGCCTAACTTTCGGCGTACAAATGCAAAAAGGAGAAGAAAAATGCAAATCAGAAGAGCAGGGACACAAGATATCGAAGGGGTTGGAAAACTTCTGGTACAGGTAAATATGGTACATCACAATGGCAGACCGGATCTCTTTAACGGACCTGCGCAAAAGTATGATTCAAAGCAGCTGCAGGAAATTTTTGCAGATGACAATAGACCGGTATTTGTCGCGGTAGATGAGCAGGATCATGTAATGGGGTATGCATTCTGTATTTTACAGCGTCATTGTCAGGATGCGATTCTGACAGACATTCAGACACTTTATATCGATGATCTTTGTGTGGATGAAAATATTCGCGGGCAGCATATCGGGCAGCAGCTCTATCAGTATGTGCTTTCCTATGCAAAAGAAAATGCCTGCTACAATGTGACTCTGCATGTATGGTCCTGTAATACAGACGCGATGCACTTTTATGAAAAATGCGGCCTGAGTCCGCAGTATATCAGTATGGAACAGATACTCTGATTCCGGTCCGAAAGTTACTTTCTGTTATGCAAACGGTATTGATGCGGAGAAATATGATATTTTTTTGCAAAAAAAACAGCAAAGCTGCTATGGCTTGGGAATGAAAGCAGACTTGCAATATCTGCAATCGGCATATCTGAGGTTTCTAAAAGCAGACATGCCGTTTTCAGTTTTTGCAGACGAATATAGGAAATGGGGCGTTCTCCCAGCTCTTTTGCGAACAGATCCGAAATATAATTTGGACTGCGGTGGCAGACTTCTGCAAGGTCTGCAAGAGAAATGGCGTCATGAAGATGAGCCTGAATGTAGGTGCAGCAGATTCTGACAGCAGGACTGCAGTTTCGGTAGGTGCAGTCGCAAACTTCCTGCGTAAACCTGCGAAGTGCATGAAGTGCCAGCATATTGATTTCATCCGGATCATTAATCGCGTCTGCAACCCGGATATAACTGTCGCTGATATTATAAGCAATTTCCTCAGGAAGACCTCCCTGCATGGCTGCTCTGGTGTAAAGCGTGATGGCACTGACAAAGATGTATTTTGCCTGCCTTACCGGTGAGTCAGATACACTGCCGACGATCATATCTGCGCCTGACTGATTCATGGAATTAATATATGCATCTACTCCTGCAACATCTCCGGAGACAATCATATAAATGAGCTGCTGTTCTCCAAGGCGTTCATTATGCGGCAACATATCCGCATTTTCCCGATCTTCAAAAAGTGTCTTTTCGAAATGAGTCTGCACAGCTTTGTTAACAGCTGCGTCAATATGATAAAAATGGGGAGGATATTTATTTATTTTTTTCA
>JAGOGF010000016.1 GCA_017996845.1 Butyrivibrio sp. | reverse complement strand
TTGCAAATGCTCCTGCTACACCAATCGCAATTCCGATAATTCCACCAAGCAGTGTAATAATTGCAGCCTCTGCCAGAAACTGCAGCAGGATAGATTCCGTTCTTGCACCAAGTGATTTTCTGATACCAATCTCTCTTGTTCTTTCTGTTACCGATACCAGCATAATATTCATTACCCCGATACCTCCTACCAGCAGAGAAATCGCTGCTACAAAAGAAACAAATATTGTAATGTAGCCCAGAATCGTGTCAAACTGCTTCGTGTAATCCGTAAAGCTCTGTACCTGTATTTTACCATCTCCGCGCACACCTTTGCGTGCCTCAAGAAGTGATACGGTTTTCTTGGCAACATAACTTGCATTCTGTGATGCATCTGCAAATAGCATAAATTCGTTATAATCCTCGTTGCCATAGCCATAAGCACTCATCAGTGTGGAAATCGGCATTTCAATCGATAACTTTGTACTTGAACCATCCATCATGGAAATCAGTTTGGATGCATTGTTCTGGCGCACCCCTACAATTGTTATATTCTGTGAAATATTCCACAAAGTCAGTTCAAAAGACATCCCAACTACATCTGTTGTTCCAAAAAGTGCGATTGCACTGCTTTCATTCAAGACGCAGACATGTGCTGCAGATTCTACATCCTCATCTGTGAAATATTTACCTTTTATCATTGGATCAGAGCTGTAGTATTGCAGAGCCGCATTTCCGGCTGTAACACTTGCATCCGAATTTCCTTTTGATCCTTCGCCAGATCCATATGCATTCAAGAGAGGTGTGATTCCCTTTACATGTTTTACTTTCTGCTGCAGATAATCAAAATCGCTTTGGTTGAATGTGACTGTATTATCTTTTTGTGAGGAATCTGCATAGACATCTACCATGCCGCCCCCAAAACTGTCCAATTCATTGTTAATCTCACTTCTGACTCCCGTACCAATGGATATGACCATGATAACAGAAGCAATACCGATTATAATACCAAGCATGGTAAGAATAGATCTTCCCTTATTATTCTTGATATTCATAATGGCAATCTTAATATATTCCCAAACCTGAGACATAAGCTTCTTCCTTTCAGATCCTGTCAGATTTTATCCTATCGCTGACGTCACAGCTGCTTCACTTAGATACTGCTGTCGATGCAGCATCTGCCGATGCCCCTGTTTCAGAACCCGCAACTGCGGAAGAAATATCTCCACTTTCAGATGGTTTGGAAGCTGCTTTCATTCCCTCTGTAATATCTCCCGTCACATCCGTAAGTACCTGATCCTTTTCGGAAATTCCCGTTTTAACCTCTTCTTCTGTATCAGAAGTAATTCCGGTCTTAACATTCTTTCTGACAATTACGCCATTTTCTATTGCGTATACAAATGAACCGTTTCTGTCCGTATTAACCGCTTCAATCGGAAGAATCAGCGTATTCTGCGATTTTGCCGTATGGATCACTACATCTGCTTCTGTTCCGAGAATAATATTACTGTCCGGATTTGTGATTTTGATCCCGGCACTGACAACCGATGCACCATTTGCATTTTTGGTAGCAACCTTGCTGATCTCACTTACTACACCTTCATACTGATTGCCGGCAATCGTAATATCCGCTTTCTGTCCTTCCTTGATCTTTGCCAGATCATATTTGGTTACATTGATTGTAACTTTTACATGATCCGCATCATCAATTGTAAACAGTTCCATGCCTGCTGTTGTTGTTGCCCCCTGTACTGCCTTAACATCAGCTACCACACCGTTAAAATCAGCTTTGATACCGGATGCTACTTTATCTACTGTCGAAACCGTATCATGAGATGTCAGATTCGCACTTTCTTTGGTTGCAGATAAAGCGCTCTTGGATCCCGGCGTTGCTTTACCTGATTCTCCTGCTGTCTGATCTGACTCTGCCTTGCTCTTCTTTTCTTTCAGATCTGTCAGCTGATCATTCAAATCGGTCTTTTGTTCGTTAAGAGAAGTTATCTGTCTGTTCCATCCTACAATTTCAGAATCATTGCTCTGCGCATATTCATTGTCTTTAATTGCCTGCTCCAGCTGCAGATGTTTTTCTGTCCCGTTAGAATCGGTGCTGTTATAACTCGTATCACCACCTGTTCCGTCTTCTTTACCATCCTGATCCAAGTCAAGTTCTGTCTTATGTAAGTCTGTCGCAGTCTGTGCCATGCGGCGTTTCTTATCATCAATTTTATTCTGCAGCACATCTATCTGCGGCTGAATGAGATCGATCTGCGCTTTTACGGTATCAATCTGCGTATTCAGTGTCGGAAGATCTGTATTGGCCTGTGCGAGTTTCTGCTCACTGTCGGACGATTTCTGCATCGAATCGCTGTAATTTCCGTCTGCCTGCTTTGCAGAAAGTTCTGCCTGTTTTTTGGAAAGCGTCAGCTTGTCTGTATCATAACTTAGCAAAACATCTCCCTTTGTAACAGCATCTCCAAGCTTTATATTCAGTTTCTCAATCGGAGCTGCAATGTCTGCAAAGTAAGTTGTCTTATTTTCTGTTTCAACTGTTCCGCTTGTTTTAACTGTCTGTTCAATTGTGCCTTTTCGAACAGATGCTGTTTCAACATAAGTCGGTGCATTTTGTGCTTTTACACGACTTACAACGGAATAAGCAACCAGCACCGCAATCAGCAAAAATATGATGCCCCAGCGAATTCTTCTGTGTTTTTTCTTCTTCTGTTCCGGTGTGAGAATTTTCTTTTCTTTTATCTTTTTTTCTTTTGTTATTGCATTTGTCGTAATTTCTTCTGCCATCTCTTTCATTCCCTTTTCCCTGTATGCAAGTATTTCTAACTTATGCTTCCTGATTTTCCGTATCAGATACAATATGACCGTCCATGATTTTCACAATGCGCGGAGCCTGCATGGCAATTGTATTATCATGTGTGATCAGGATGACGGTTCTGCCCTCTTTGTGAAGGTCTTTCAATATCCCCATGATTTCCTTACTGGAAGCAGAATCCAGATTTCCGGTTGGTTCATCTGCCAGAACAATAGGCGGAGCCTGTGCAATTGCTCGTGCAATTGCTACTCTCTGCTGTTGTCCTCCGGACATTTCTGACGGCTTATGCGTCATACGTTTTTCAAGCCCTACTCTTGCAAGCGCTGCTTCGGAAAGTTCCAGTCTTTCTTTCCTGCCGATTCCTCTGTAAATAAGAGGGAGTTCTACATTTTCAAGCGCAGTAAGTCCTGCAATCAGATTAAATCCCTGGAATATAAATCCGATTTCCTTATTCCGAACATCTGACTGTTCATCGTCTGTCATGTGCGAAACATCCTGTCCGTGCAGGGTATATGTTCCGTTTGTAGGTGTATCCAGACATCCCAGCATGTTCATCAGTGTTGATTTTCCGGATCCTGATTGCCCGATAATCGCAACAAATTCATTTGTCCCGATTGACAGACTCACATGATCCAGCGCTCTGACCTCATTTTCTCCGGGGTTATAAATCTTGCTAACATCCCGTACTTCTACAAGTTCTCCCATGATGCCTCTCTTTTATCCCTGTGATTATTTCATACGTATATACATTTATGTTATACCGTTGACACACACATATGTATGATACGGTATAATTATCTGATAATCTACTGCTAAATTCTTAATTTTCTATAATTATTGGATGAATCTGCAAGGCCGATCTGTTTCCTGAAAACTTCTATTTTATCATTTCAGCATTTGAGCCATGCCCAAATCATTCGAGCATGGCTATATGCAATAATCTTTTACTGCAGGTCTAATTTACGTGTGATCATCAGTCTGGTAATAATCCAGTATACACAGCCCTGAATCAGTTCCGCTATAAGGCTGAACAGTCCCAGTGTTCCAAACACATCATTGATCAGATTCACAACCCCTTCAATGGTATCCTGATAAGTATAATTATCAATTCTGGTAGTCAACTGATTAACATACCCTGTCATGCAGTAATTGCTGATGGTTGATACCGCTACCATCAAAATAATATACATAATGACTGAGCCGAGAATACGGTGTGTTTTAAAAAGCTGTCCAAGCGCCATTGCACAATAAGCACTCAAAAGCGATACAAAGGGTCCCAGAATGAGTGCCACAATCATCAGTACCGTATCCCCTGTCACATGATAGTACTTCATCATTTCATGCAAAGCCTGTTCGAAAGATGCTCTGTCAGCCCCGTTCACGAAACAGAAATATACGCTCAGAAGCGTTACCAGAACAAAAAAATAGGACCAGATTGTTCCTGTGATCAGAAGTGAACCAATATGTTCATCTACTGTTACCGGAAGTGTATGCATCAGATATCCTTCTGTTGTGAACATTTTTTTATAGAATCGTCCCATCAGGAAAAAGGCAACTATAAACTGGAACACAATCATGGCCATCACATAAAGTCCCATATACAACTGTGAAAATCTGTATATCAAAGAACCTGATTCATGATTGATCATATGCATCTGCAGCCCGCCTATAATTGACAAAGCAATTACTGTCAGACTCATAACCAGAATATATTTCCAAGTATTTTTAAATTCATTTTTTATCAGTTTGCCGAACATGCGAACACCTCCCTGAACACTTCATCTACCGATTTTCCATTTTTACTGCGCACTTCGTCTGCACTGTTATATAGAACAATCTGTCCGTTTTTCAAAAACACTACATCATCCAGAACTTTTTCCACATCCGCGATCAGATGCGTGGATATAATTACAGATGCCTGTGGATTGTAATTGGCAATAATTGTCTGCAAAATATAATCTCTTGTCGCAGGATCAACCCCTGCAATCGGTTCATCCAGTACATATAATTTGGACTGTCTGCTCATTGTCAGAATCAGCTGCACTTTCTCCTTATTTCCTTTTGAAAGTGTCTTAAATCTGGCCGTCGGATCCACATTCAGTCTGGACAGCATATCATATGCTTTTTTTTCATCAAAATCTGCATAGAAATCTTTAAAAAGTGCTACGCTGGTTTTAAAATTCATATCAGAATCCAAATACCCGCAATCCGGAAGATAGGAAATTACTTTCTTGGTTTCCACACCGGGACGTTTTCCATCAATCAGCACTTCTCCGCTTGTTGGACGAAGCAGTCCGTTGATCATTTTGATCAGTGTCGTTTTGCCACTTCCATTTGGTCCAAGAAGTCCGATGATTCTTCCCGGCGCCACCTGAAAACTGATTCCATCAACTGCATGTAAGGATCCATAATTTTTTCCGAGATTATTACACTGTAAAATAGGTTCCATCTTTATCTCCATTCCTGATTATAATAGGATTTTTGCTCTTCTTTACTGTTCGCTTGATTTCTGCTCACTCTGTTCAATCTTCTGAATCATGGAGATCATTTCTTCTGCAGATATACCAAGTTTCTGCATCCGTTCCAGACATTCTCTTATTTCTGTCTCTGCCATATTTCTTTTCTGCTGTGCGATCATTTCTGCATCCTCCGTTACTGTTCTTCCATTTGTCCGCTGATTTTCCAGCAGCCCTTCCCGTTCCAGTTCTGTAAGTGCCCGCTGCATTGTATTGGGATTTACTGCAGCCTCCGCAGCAAAATCTCTTACAGAGGGAACATGGCTCCCCGGAAGATACTCTCCTGCGATTACTCTTCGCCGTATTTCTTCTACCAGTTGTAAATAGATTGGCTTACTACCGTTAAGACTCCATGCCATATCGTACCTCGATTTCTTTTTCCAATTCATTGTATTGCTGTATTAGTTACTTAATACAATAATACATCATAATCTTTATTTGTCAACAAAAAAACACAGTTTTCAAAAAAAGAAAACTGTGCCTCAAAATATGGTCTTTCCGCAGAGAATATCAATCCTGTTCCGTTTTTACTTTATCCGATGCAGATGTATGTTCATAGCCGAACTTCAAAACCGGACTGAGTTTTTTGTAGATCAGAAAGGTAATCAGTGAATCCAAAGATCCTTTAAACAGATTCATAGGTGCAACCGCAAGAATGACAAAGCTGTACAGATCTTTTATATTACCATTTACTGCTGTTCCTGCTGCAATCAGGGAATCCATCGGCATTCCGTACAGCACCGAAAATGTGGGAAGCAGATAAACCGCATTAAATACTGCACCAACAACCGTAATCACTGCGGTTGCAGTAATACAAGCGATCAGCGCTGATTTCCTGTTCTTTTTGAAATTATAGATAATAGAAGCCGGCAGAATAAAACTGCATCCGATCACAAAATTAGCAAGATCACCTACAAACGCGGTAGTGGTTCCCTGCATTACAATTTTTACAAGGATCTTGATAAATTCAATCATAACGCCAGTTACCGGTCCAAAGGCGAATGCTCCAATCAGTGCCGGAAGTTCACTGAAATCCATACGATAAAAACCCGGTGCAAAGAAAACCGGGAAATCCAAAATATACAAAATCGCTGAAATTGCAGAAAATACACCAATCACAACCAGCTTACGTGTTGTGAGAATACGCTGTGTATCATGATTTTTGCGTTTGGCTGCCTTTTCAAAAATCCACGCGATCAAAAAAGAGGCAACAATAATTACCAGAAATTCCGTTACAAATACCACGTTCGTCATTACACTTTGCACTAATCCATTACTCATGATTTTCTCCTTCTGCGCTTTTTGCGCTCAAACAAGCAGAAATTTTTTCTGCTGCTTCGAGGAATGAAATCCGTGAATACATAAAAAAACCCCGAACCAAAATGGTTCGGGGTTGAATGCATACACAACATATCGGATATATCCATCAAACAGATATTCCCATACTCATATTCATTCTTCTTTCATCCAGACTTTACTGTCGGTCTTGGAATTTCACCAAATCAACCGCTTGCGCGGGTCGCGGACTTTACCGCCGGTAGGGAATCGCACCCAACCCCGAAGAAATATGTTCTTTCTGTTATTTAATATAGTACTGCAATAACACGATAGCAAGCACTTTATCTTTTTTTCACAAAATATTTTTTATGCAACTTTCTTTTTGCCCGATTGTGCCGGTTCATCCAATCCGATTCTGTGAAAAAATCCGGAAAGCATTCTGTCCAGAATCTTTACCATCAGTCCGACCAGAAGGGCTGCCGCAACAGTCCCTTCCCGCACGCCCTTTATATTCCCCAGTACAGCCAGTGAGATAATGCAGGCAATGATTACCATGGAAGAATCAAATGCAACCTTAACTTTTGCAAATGCAACATGAAACACACTTGCAATTGCAGTCATCGTTCCTTCTCCAGCCAGCATGATAACGCCTGCTCTTACTTCAAATTCCACCCCGATTGCGACCAATACACAGCTGATCAGACACATTATCCATTGCTGCGGGTAACTGACTGCCGTAATTTTATCCGTCAGCGCAAGTGTCAGATCTGTAAAATAGCCAAATACAAAAGCTGCTGCCAGCTGTAGCAGCTGCACCGGATCATAATTTCTGCGCAGCAGCAGAATCTGAATCAAAATAAACAATATATGCATTGCTATGGTGATATCCCCCATAGAAAAGGGCATGACAAGACTCAGAACATAGGGCGGACACGAAATCGGTGAAGTTCCGAGATCTGCTCTGGTTGAAAGGGCAACACCAAATGCCATAACAAACAATCCTATTATAAGAATCACATATCTTTTTATATAACCATTTACTGAATATTTCAGTTTCTTATCCTCCTGTCATACTGTAAGGGTAGACCATTTGGTACAATCCCAGACCTGTGTCGCAAGATCGTCATAAAACTCCGGTTCATGGCATACCATCAGAATACTTCCGTGATATGCTTTCAACGCGCGTTTTAATTCTTCTTTGGCATCTACATCCAGATGGTTCGTCGGCTCATCCAGAAGTAATATATTCGTTTCCCGATTGATCAGTTTGCATAGTCTTACTTTCGCCTGCTCTCCACCGCTTAAGACTCTGACCAGACTCTCAATATGTTTGGTTGTCAATCCGCACTTTGCAAGCGCGCTTCTGACTTCATACTGCGAGTAAGCCGGAAATTCCTGCCAGATTTCTTCCAGACAGGTCGTCTGAATCTTCTGATCCATTTCCTGTTCAAAATAGCCGATGCTCAGATATTCTCCTCTTTCCACATAACCCTCTATCGGTTTGATCAGTCCAAGAATACTTTTCAGCAGCGTTGTTTTTCCAATTCCATTGGTACCTGTCAGAACAATTTTGGATCCCCGCTCCATACTCAGATTAAGCGGCGTGGAAAGCGGTGTATCATAACCGATCACCATATTTTTGGTCTGAAAAATATATTTTCCCGGTGTTCTTGCCTCCCGGAACAGAAATTCCGGTTTGGGTTTTTCCGCTGCCAGTTCGATTACATCCATCTTATCCAGTTTTTTCTGTCTGGACATTGCCATATTTCTGGTTGCTACTCTTGCTTTGTTTCTGGCCACAAAATCTTTCAGATCCGCAATTTCCTTCTGCTGTTTATTGTAAGCAGCTTCCACCTGCGTCTTTTTCATCTCATATACGGCAAGAAATTTATCATAGTCTCCCGGGTATCTGTCCAGTTTCCGGTTATCCATATGATAAATAATATTGACTACACTGTTCAGAAAAGGAATATCGTGGGAAATCAATATAAAAGCATTCTCATATTCATTCAGATATCTTTTGAGCCACTCAATATGTTCCTGATCCAGATAATTGGTCGGCTCGTCCAGAAGCAGAATATCCGGTTTTTCCAGGAGCAGTTTCCCCAGCAGCACCTTTGTTCTCTGTCCGCCGCTGAGTTCCGTAACATCCTTATCGATTCCGATATCCAAAAGGCCGAGCGCTCTTGCGACCTCTTCCACTTTGGCATCAATCATATAATAATCATGCGCAGATAAAAGATCCTGTATTGTGCCAAGCTCTTCCATATAAGAATCCATCTGTTTTGCATCCGTTTCCGGATCAGAAAGAGCGTCACATATCTGTGTCATTCTTGCATCCATCTCATGCAAAAAATCAAAAGCAGAAGAAAGGACATCTTTTACCGTCATCCCTTTTTCAAGAACGGTATGCTGATCCAGATATCCTACCCGAACGTTTTTGGCCCACTCCACCTTGCCTTCATCCGGCATCAGTTTATTCGTGATAATATTCATAAACGTAGACTTTCCTTCGCCGTTTGCGCCAACCAGTCCTACGTGTTCACCTTTCAGTAATCTGAAAGATACATCTTCAAAAATAGCTCTGTCGCCAAATCCATGCGTCAGATGTTCAACATTCAATATACTCATTTTCGTTCTCCCGATAAAAAAATTTGTGGCAGACTTTCGAAATATTATCATAAAGAATCCGTTTAGACAAGAACTCTTTTTTTCTTTGCTTTTTTTAAGCGCATCTTGTCAGATTATATTTGCTTTTATCTTTTTATTTCTGATATTTTCAATTTATTTCAATTAATATATATCAATACTTTTTATATAATATAATTTGACAAACAATTCAAAAGTGTTATTCTTTCTATTGAACAAATAATTATTCATTTAAAGCTATTAGAAAATATATTATTAGAAAGGGAGTGTATTGCAATGGGAGATAAGAATCCGAAGCATCCGTTGAAAAAAAGGAAGGCAGTTCCAAAAGTAAACGTCGCTGATCACACAGTTGCCGCTGACGAAGCTGCTCCAAAGCCAAAGAAGCACTAAAGCCTTTTCTTTCTATGAAACAATGTTCAAAAAAACTGCCGCAGAAGAAATCTTCTACGGCAGTTTTTTATATTCCTCATTCGTGTCTGAAGCCACCACGTCCCTTACTTTGAACCGCACTGGACGTATAATCCAGGCTCAAAGCATTTGCAACTGCTTCTTTTATTCCATTGCTGCTATAGGTAGCACCGCTGACCGCATCCACATTTACAGACTGATTGGCAATCATTTCCTGTATGATCGTACCTTCGGCCCGTCCGAAAAACTGTTCATCATCCTGATAGGAATCAATGCGGATATCTGTAATTTTCCCACCTGCCACGGTAACCGTAACATCTGTTTCTCCTCTGAACCCCGTCCCGCTTCCGTTATAAGTTCCATCCTGCAATTGTGTATCCGATGCATCCGCCGAAGAAGATGCTGTCGCCTGCAATGCGCTGTCAGCCTGTGTACTCGCTGCCTCCTGCTGTGTATCTGTTTCCAGGCTCTGCCCTGCCGATGCTGATACCGATGCAGTATCCTGCCTGCTGCCTGTTTCTGTCTGATTATTATTAGAAAGAGCATTTGCAATCGCGGAAATAATCCCGTTGCTGCTGTACGTTGCACCACTGACTGTATCCACATCTGTGGTCTGCCCTGCGATTACTTCCGAAATAATTGTTCCGGAAGCTTTGTTTAGATATTCTGCATCATCGGAAGCTGCCGTAATATCTACGTTTGTGATAACTCCGCTTTCCAATGTGACTTCGACTGTCGTTTCTCCTCTAAATCCCATCCCGCTCCCCGTATAGATTCCGTCCGCAAGATTGGAATAGCTGCTGTTTGATGTTTGCGTACCGGCTACCGTTGTTTCTGCCGGCTGCATCGTATCATATAAATTTCCCAGATAGTAAGCTCCTGAAATCAATGCACAGGATAACGTTCCTGCAACAATCACATTCTTTTTCTTTTCGTCCAGGTCCAGATGTGCATTGGAAGAAGGACATACCCTGACGCATTCCATACAGTTAATACATTCTCCTGTTGTTACCTGATCCATATTATCAAGTGGTATTCCCATACTGCACTTGACTGTACAAAGTCTGCATTTCCCGCAATTCTTACGATCTTTCCGGATATTTACCGGACGAAGTCTGCTTATAATCGCAAAATATGCGCCCAGCGGACATAGATACCTGCAAAAAAATCGTTCCCAGAAAAAGGATGCAATTATAATTGCCATCAAAATGAATGTTGCAATCATCCACCCCTGTACCAGTGTTGTAAGAGAAGGCCAGTTTCCAAATGAAGCCAGCATACCAAAGACTGCCCAGGGATCAGTTCCCTGGGGAATACTGACCAGTTCAAATCCCCAGATCATGATTACAAAAAGAGCAAACAGGATATATTTGACTCCTTTCAAAATAACATCGATCGTTCTGGGAATCCTATTGCGCGTATTTTTTTTACCAAATATAAAACGGGGAAATCTATATATAAAATCACCCATACTGCCAAATGCACACATCCAGCCGCAGAAGAATCTTCCGGCAATAAGTGTAACAACCGTAACTGCAGCCAAAAGGACAATATCCGGAAGAACTACTGAAACTGTGCTTTGCTGATGTATTAACAAAAAAATGACAGCCTTGATGCTGTTGAATATCTGAATAAACAGTGATGGAATAAAGATAAAACATAATATCTGTATTCCTCTCCGAATAAGTGGCATGTATACTTTATTACTCATTTTCTGTGCCTTTTGTTCTGCCATTTTTATCCTCACTCTTCATTATAATATGTTTTTGTTTTTTTCATTTCAATCTGATATTTGCCCTTTGCAAACCCTTTTGTTGCAAATATATTTCCATCCTCACACAGATATAAAGCTTCTACCCCTATTTCCCGTGCAAACCTGATTCCTCTCTCCGCTCCCAAAATGAACAATGCGGTTGTAATGGCATCCAGGCCCATTGCGCAGTCACCTGCAGCGGTAACACTTAGAACCCCTGTGCATGCCGGTTCACAGGTATAGGGATCAATCAGATGATGATAACGTATGCCGTTTTTGACAAAAAATCTTTCATTTACTCCTGAGGTTACCAACGCATCCTGATTCAGTATTACACTTCCGATAAATGCACCCCTTTCCTGCAGAGGATTTTGAATTCCAATCTTCCAGTCTGTCCCATCTGTTTTTTTACCTATAGTGAGAATTGTTCCGCCAAAATTCATAATTCCACTTGTAACATCATTATCTATCAATTCGTTTCTGATTACGTCACCTGCATATCCCTTGGCAATCCCTCCAAGATCAAGTGCCTGTCCTGGTTGCTCCAAAAAAACGCTTTGATTTGCCGCATCTAATCTGATTTCCTTGTAATTAACCAGTTTTTTGATTTCCTGACACTCTCTTTTTTCAGGTATCCGTTCTTCTTTTTTACCTATTTTCCATAGTTCTACGGCAGGTCGTATCGTTGGATCAAATGCACCATTCGATGTTTCCGCATATGAAATCGCATATTTCAAAAGTCGAAATGTCACTGCATCTACAGCTACCTTCGCCTTTCCAGCATTTGCATTAATCTTTCCTATATCACTTTCAGACTTAAATGCGGACAGAAGATCATCCAATTCCTCACATTTTTTCTGCATATTCTGTAAAAGTAGCTTCTGCGCCTTCGCCGGCATTACTGAATCAATTCGAATATAGTTCATTGTTCCAAACGCATAGAATCCTTTTTCCATCGCATCTACTCCATTTCTTTGGCAAAAGTTTTCTGCCGTTGCATTTACTTTACCGTAGCTGTTTGATGAAAATATGTTCAAATTGTGTGCAAAGGATGTTTAAATACTGAATAAATCATAAATCACTTTATTTTTTATTTATATAGTTCTGATAATGATGATCATCGTTTTTCTTATTATTCACTATTTACTTATTCGTTTATTTATATTCTTATATATGATTACATGGCAAATCTGTATTCCACGCAGTTGATTGACTTTTGAGTATACGAATTTTATAATTAAATTAATATATACTATTTTTTAAATGACAGAAATTGTTTTTTCATACACAGCTGATATATATGAGAAAGGTTTTTTCATGAAACGTATTATGACTTCTGATCTTTTGCCCGGCATGATTCTGGCAGAAAATGTATATACCTACAACAATGATCAGCTGGTACTTCCCAAAGGTTTCACATTGACAGATAAATCGATTGCCAAATTGGAGTTTTATTCTACAATTAATGTACTTGTGGAAGATGAACTTGCTGTGGATGCAGAGCTGACCAATTCCGACGAAGCTACTCTTTCCTATGCGCAAAGACTCCGCCAGACAAAAGAATTTCTGAAATTCAAATCTGACTTTGAGAATGCTTCAAGCGACTTTGAAAATGCCATTAACGATGTCGTAAAAAATAATAAACCACTCGACATAAACAGTATTGTTGCACCGATCTATTCACTTATAGAATCCGGTCACGGACCTTCTAATATTTTTGATATGCTGCACAGTCTTCGCCAATATGATGATGTCACATATGTGCACTGTATCAATGTCTCATTGATCAGTAATATTCTGGGACATTGGATGAAAATGTCTGATCGGGATATTGAACTGTTGACTCAGGCTGGTCTTTTTCATGATATCGGAAAGATCCTGATTCCCGGAAACATTATTGCTAAGCCGGAAAAGCTGACAGAAAATGAATATTCTCTTGTTCAGACACATCCAAAAGAAGGGTACAAAATTTTAAAAGATCTGGACATTGATCTGCATGTCAAAAACGTGGCACTAATGCACCATGAGCGATGTGACGGTTCAGGATATCCTTTTCATTTAACAAGTTCACAAATTGATCCTTTTGCCAAAATTATTGCAATCGCCGATGTATATGATGCCATGACGTCTGCTCGTGTGTATCGCGGACCGTTATGTCCTTTTGTTGCAATTTCACTTTTTGAAAATGAAGGTCTTCAAAAATATGACACAAACGCAGTTATGACTTTTCTTTTTAATATTGTAAATACTTACCTTCTGAATCGTGTACGTCTCAGCAATGGCACAGAAGGAGATATTGTTTTTATAAACCGCGATCATCTTGCCAGACCAACTGTACGGATTGGAGACAGATATATCGATCTGAGTATTTCTTCTGATCTATATATTAAAGAAATCATATGACAGATAAAACTTCTGTAAGAATTGCATATATTGATATTGCCAAATGCGTTGGAATTTATTTAATTGTTATGGGACATATGCTGCGCCGTGGCATTATTCTTTCATATCTTGTTACTGCAGGTGTTCCATTATTCTTTTTCCTTTCAGGTGTCACCTATCATTATTCGGATCAGAAAATCCGTTTTTGGAGAAAAAAAATTGTATCACTTTTAATTCCCTATTTTTTTGCTGGAATGATCAGTATACTAATATTCTGCATACTGGGTTCATTTGCAGGTAAAAAACTTGGTGTTACAATTCGTTCTACCGATATTGTTCCCAACCTTCTAGGGCTTTTATATGCCAATTCCAAAACACAGTATATGAAATGGAATAATTCACTTTGGTTTATCCCCTGCCTTTTCTGTGTTTTTATTCCTATTGATCTTCTGGAAACTTTTATTATCAGGCATAAGCTGAAACACCCACTTCTTGTCCGCCTTGCCGGGATCTTTTTTGTTTTAATTCTGGGACAGCTTCTGATCCATGCATCTTTTCCCATTATGCTGCCATGGCAGATGGAAACCGCCTTTAATATGTTTCTTTTTACAGAATGCGGTGTTATATTTCAAAAATATTTTTTATCGCATGCTTTCTTTTCAGATAAAAATGTGACCGAAAAAATCTTTTTTCTTTTATCCATTTTGCTCCTTCTGCTTGGGCTGTTCTTTTCCCTGCAAAATGGAAAAGTAAGTGTTCGTACCGATGAATATGCCAGATATCCGCTTTTCATTTTATCAGCATTTTCATATATAAGCGGAACCTTGCTATGCTGCATCTGCATCGGACATGCCAGATTGGCGGAACTGATTGGAAGACATACACTTCCTATCCTGATGTGGAATAAATTCCCCATACTCATCTTCCAAACCATGATTCCCATTATCAGTTCCATTTTGAAATTGACTGATACCCCGCAGGCTTTGGGAATCGCAATTTTCCCTTCTGTTATTGTGCTTTTTCTCTGTCTTCTTTGCGGCATCCTGCAGGAGAAATTGATACCCTGGAGTGTCGGTTTGATTGCTTCCGAAAAAGACTGATTGGTAACGCAAAAGTGTTTTCTTGATTGAAAAAACGCTTTATACCATAAAAAAAGATCTCCAAAAGCAGTCTGACTGCCCTTGAAGATCTTTTTTACTTTCATCTTTTATGCAAATTTCAATCTGAACTTCTGAATCTCTCTATCGGTTTCAATTCGTTCAATCTGCGCCCCTAAACCACTTAATTTAATATGAAAATCTTCATATCCTCGCTCTATGTATCTGATATCATCAATCGTGGTATAGCCATCTGCAATCAGTCCAGCAATCACAAGTGCTGCTCCTGCACGCAGATCCGGTGCTGAAATCTCAGCCCCGCTGTATTTTTCCACTCCGTCTACAATTGCTGTACTGCCTTCTACTTTAATACTTGCCCCCATCCGAATCATTGCATCAACATATCTGAAACGGTTTTCAAATATACTCTCCGTCACAATACTGATTCCACTTGCAAGTCCAAGTGCAACTGTAATCTGCGGCTGCATATCCGTTGGAAATCCTGGGTATGGAAGCGTCTTAACATGTGTTGCAGTCAGTCTTTTGGAAGCAACTACACGAACTGCATCATCCGATTCCTGTATCTGGCATCCCATTTCATCCAGTTTCGCTGTAATGGATTCCAAATGCTTGGGAATAACATTTTTAACAGTAACATCACCATGCGTCGCAGCTGCTGCCATCATAAAGGTACCCGCTTCAATCTGATCCGGTATTATTGTATATTCTGAACCATGCAGATTATCCACTCCTTTAATGCGGATAACATCTGTACCTGCGCCCTTTACATTTGCTCCCATACTGTTAAGGAAATTTGCCAAATCAACCACATGAGGCTCCTTTGCAGCATTTTCAATAATGGTCTGACCATCTGCCATAACAGCAGCCATCATGATATTGATTGTTGCCCCTACAGACACAACATCCAGATAGATATGATTTCCGATCAGTTTCTCTGCATAGGCATTGATAATACCATGCTCAATGGTAACATTTGCCCCAAGCGCCGTAAAACCCTTAATATGCTGATCAATCGGTCTTAAACCGATATCACATCCACCTGGAAGAACTACCTGTGCATGACGATATTTCCCAAGAAGTGCGCCAATCAGATAATAGGATGCGCGAATCTTCTTGATATACTCATTTTCAATTGTGTGATTACGAACCTGCGAAGCATTGATTCTTACAGAGTGCCTGCTTACACGGTCAACCATGACACCAACGCTTTCCATTGCCTGCAGCAAAACATTTGTATCTCTTACATCCGGCATATTATCAATCAGAACAGTATCATCTGTCATGGCAGAAGCTGCAAGAATAGCAAGTGCTGCATTCTTTGCGCCTCCGATTTCCACTTCGCCAACCAGCGGATTACCACCTTTTATAATATATCTTTCCATTTCGCCCTTTCATGCTGCAGCACCGTTGCTGTGTCCTACATGAACGCATCTATACAAACAGTGTAACTGTATTATAACAATATTACTATCTACAAACAAAAAATTATTATAGCAATGATAGCATTATTTGTAAAACGTTTTTTAATTCAAATACTTTAATGGATTTACCTGCGAACCACCAATCAGAATTTCAAAATGCAAATGAGCTCCTGTGCTGACTCCTGTATTACCACTAAGCGCAATCTTCTGGCCCTGATCAACCTTTTGTCCGACTTTCACAAGAATCCTGCTCAAATGACCATATCTGGTTTCTCTGCCGTCCGCATGTGAAATATATACACAGTAACCGTATCCGCTTCCCCAGCCGGCCCGTATTACCGTTCCCGTTGAAGATGCCATAACTGCAGTTCCAACAGGTGTCGACCAGTCAACGCCCTTATGGAAAGTGCTTGCTCCTCTCGTTGGTGCTACCCTTCGTCCAAATCCCGAACTGATTCTTCCTCCGGAAATCGGCTTAATATAGGTAGGCGGTACAATTGTTCCTCTTTCCACAATTTTGGGAACTGCCTGATAGGTAATCTCCTCTTTCTGTATATCAGCAGCAATTTCACTATTATTACTGTATCTGACAAGTGCGACAACCTTACGGTGTCCTGCAGAAGGTTCCTGCAGCACTACACTTTTGGTCGAATACCAACTATCATTATCGACATATTGTACATCTGCTTCATAATCTTCTTCATAATACTTTTGTTCCGTATGCAGAATGGTTAACTCTGGTTCCGGAACGGTCACTATCAGCTCATCCCCTACCCTGATAATGGAATTTTCATTATTAAGCGTAGGATTCATTGATACCAGATCGTCCACTGAAAGTCCATATTCCTGCGCAATGGTTGATAGGGTATCCCCTGATTTCACCTCGTATATCTGATTTGTTTCTTTGTCCTTGGTCACTTCATCTATTGCGGTGTTTAAATCCGTCAATTCATCCTGCGGCAAATAAGATTCTACAATTTCAACCTTGTCTCCAAAATCCAGTGACTGAAGTCCCAATTCAAAATCAGAGAACTTTTTCTCTGTTGTTAAAGGCTCAACTTCAGCCATGACATCCGAAATAGCTGATTCAATTCCCGCTTCCGGAAACGCTGTTTCCCTTTTCTTCTTACGTTCCTCTTCCTTCTGGGACACAACTGATGTTGTCAGCGCATTTATTTCACGGGAAGGATCCATAATCAAATTAACATCATACTGACTTTCCGGATCATATTTTCTGATGGAAGCTTTCAAAAGTGAAAGTACTTCATCTTTGCTGGCAAGATTAACAGAAAAATCCTTAATCTTAACTGTATAAGAACGGTTCAACGTACTGCGCAGATTTTTTTGCAATACTTTGTTCATGGCGGATTTTACATTTTCCATACTGCTGATTTTCCCAAACAGTATACTTTCACCAGTAACCTTCATTTCTGCATTTGCAAGCACAAGTTCATCATTCCCTGCTGCAATTTCTCTGCGCGCCGCACGTAAACATTCCTTTGCCATCTCTGGATTCGAAACTACTCCGACCTTAACGCCATCCAACTCGACAACATATCTGTCGTTTGTTCCTATATTCACTTTTTGCAAATTCGGCATGAAAAATATCCATAAAACGCATATATATATGACTGACTGGATAAACCATACCCGTATTTTTCTGCTATATCGGGTTACATCTTTCATCTCTTACTATTCCGCATCTGCTTCAATACCGTCTTTAATGGAAAAATGGAGCATATTATTCAGATAACGTTCCACTGTCTCATAGACAACAACATTAGGTTCTTCTTTTTCAAGCATTTGAAGATTATAATTATAATAGAAATTCAAATAGGAACTGTCAAAATTACATGCAACATATTGAAACATCATTGTAGAAAATGAATCTCCTATGATAAACAGTTTTCTGTCATCACCTGATCCATCTGAAATTGTTCCTCGAAACTCTGTTGCCTTATCATTTTTCTGGATAGCTGCTTTATGAGATGAATAACCATCCAGTATGTATGCCGGATCATCCTCCAGTACATTCCCAAGATGCAGCAGCGTAGCCAAATCATATCTTGGAACATTCCCTGCTGTTTTTGTAAGTGTATTAAGCTCCGGCATATCAAATCCCAAAGCCTTATCCAAAAGACTCCCGCCAATATAGGCACCCAGATTATTCCAATGTGTATCATATTTATAATACAACTGATCCTGTGGATGTTTTACCTCATAGGCTGCTATTCCATCATATGGACATACTACTTTTAAATCCGTATTATTTTTGAGATAATCAACCACCTGGGCCATACGTCCCCACGCAGCAGGCTTTCCGTATGCATTAGGCATATATTCACTGTATACACGTTCTTTGTTGGGAGCGATCATTATAACAAAATCCATATTTCTGGAAGCAAGTTCATCCCGTGCTTCCAACATATTTTTACTGATTGTCTTTAGCTGATCATCCGTAAAAAGATTGCTTCCGTTATAATCTGATACCGGATCTTCATCATTTACCTGCGCACCTTTATAAAAAAGCCAGCCTTTTTTTCCAACAATAACCGACTCAGAAGATGACGTTCTGAATATTTTATAATCAAAAAGTCCATTCAAAAAAACAAGCTGATTTTTAAATGGCAGATTGTCATTAAAATAATTTTCAAAAGAAGACGGAAATGTTGAAATTGTCTTTGCCGAAAGAGCAGGCATCGTTGCAAGCTTACGATTCTCATAACTGGTTGTGTCAAGTTTTTTACCAATAATGGAATATAGCAGTACCGGAATCATGACCAG
This sequence comes from Butyrivibrio sp., assembly GCA_017996845.1. Next base: position 17,216 of record JAGOGF010000016.1, on the reverse strand, counting down.
AATAAAAAATATTGCGATATAAAAATATTGCACTGACTTTTTCAAAACGATACCTCTCAGAATCTGAAATAGATAAATGGATTATAGGTGTTATTGGCAAGCAGCAAAATACAATATAAAAATATAAGGCAGCAATAGATTGCTTCCGGCAGACTGTTCTTCCACTTTACAGCAAAACCGCTAAACTTATTACAGGAAAAGATCTTCTGAAGCATACCGCATCCAATGATTCCAATTATACCTGCAATTAACGCCGGTGCAGATACAAGTGTTCCGATTGCAACTGCTGATGTCTGATATTTCCATGGCATAACCATCCTGGCAATTACATGAAGTCCCATGCTGACACTTTCCACCCGAAAAAAAATCCAACCCACCATAACAACAATCATACAGTATATTCTGCTGAACACTTTGGATTTATCCAAAATTTTCCCAAAGCCCATTCGTTCAATAATAATGAAAAATCCATGATAGAGTCCCCATCCCACAAAATTCCAGCTTGCACCATGCCAGAGTCCTGTTACTGCAAAGACAATAAATAAATTCAGATAAGTGTGGAAGGTTCCTTTTCGATTTCCGCCAAGCGGAATATACAAATATTCCTTGAACCAGGAAGACAGTGAAATATGCCATCTTCTCCAAAATTCACGGATAGACGAAGAAATATAAGGATAATTAAAATTCTCAGCAACATCAAATCCGAACATTTTGCTAAGCCCGATCGCCATATCTGAATATCCTGAAAAATCATAATAGATTTGAATCGTATAGAATATTGCTCCGCACCATGCCATCAGACTGGTCATCTGTGAAAAATCCAATGCAAAAATATTATCAACGGCAACAGACAAAAGATTGGAAATAATGACTTTTTTGCCCAAACCATATATGAACTTACGGAATCCTGCAACCATTTTTTCTCTGTTTACTGTACGTACAGTAATCTGCTCATTGATATCCCGATATTTTACAATCGGACCTGCAAGCAGCTGCGGGAAAAACGAAATATACAGTCCAAGATTCAGAATATTCTTCTGTGCCTTGTAATGTCCGCGATATAAATCAATCACATAACTCATTGCACGAAATGTAAAGAATGAAATTCCAATCGGAAGTGCAATATTGGTTCTTGAAAGATGTAATATGGGGATCAGATGATCCAGCGTATTAATCGCAAAATTGCAATATTTGAAATAGCCAAGAACCAAAAGATTTCCAATAATATCCAATACAAGAAGCTGATTTTTGTATTTTTCAAACCGCTCTATTCCTATGCCAAGCGCCCAGTTCATAATAATCGAGGCCAAAAGCAAAAAGATGTAAGTCGGTTCACCCCATGCATAAAAAATAAGGCTTGCAATCAAAAGCATTATATTCTGTGCCTTGATATTTCTGGTTAAAAAACTCAGCACGATCACGATTGGCAAAAAAATCCATAAAAAAACCATTGAACTGAATACCATAATTTCCTCATTTCACATTACTTTTTCTTTTTTTTCCTGCTACAGAATACCCGAATTTACCGATTTTTTCTCCCAAAGTAAAATATTCTCCATGGGAATATGCCAAAAGATCGGCCTTCTTCATATCAAAACATCCTTTTTCATCCAGATAGTGCGCATCAACATCTACACACAATACTTCAGCAATAAACATATCATGACTACCAAGCCTGATACACTGTGTAACATGGCATTCAATACTGACAGGGCTTTCCAGAATGCCAGGCGCCTTGACCTTTGCAGATTGAAATGGTGTCAGATGCATCTCACGGAACTTGTCGTGATCACGCCCTGATTTTACACCGCACCAGTCTGTTGCATATGCCAGTTTTCTATTTGTCAGATTTACAACAAACTCTCCTGTTTCCTTGATAATATCGTAAGAATAGCGTTCCGGCCTAAGGGATATTGACAGCATGGCAGGTGAACTGCAAATATTTCCTGCCCATGCGACTGTCGTAATATTGGGTTTTTCTTCGCTTCCTGCACAACTTACCATCACTGCCGGAATCGGATATAACATATTACCCGGCTGCCAAATTTGTTTATCCATCATTGTCCTCTTTCAGCTGCTTTCATAATCATAAAATCCCCATAATCCGCATTATGATCAGCACCAGCCCCGCTGCAGAAGTCAGTAAGGTAAAAACAGCAGCAGGAAGAAGTCCTGCATTTTTACGTTCAATAGCAATTTGAAGAGTCTCCAACTGTCTTTGCATTTCTTTTAGCTGTTCTGCTGTATTTAAATCTGCCTTCTTTGCATTTTCTGAAAGCGTCTGAATCATAGCCACAAGCTTATTTTCTGCAGAATCTGTTGTTTCTTTCCATGTTTTTTCCAACTCCTGCGTCTGTTTTTTTTGTTCATCCTGCACACATGCCTGCACATTACGATATACCCGCACTCCAACATCATGTGTATTGGTATCAGATACAGAAACTATCTCACTAATCTGTTCCATTATTTTTTGACAGCTGTCTGTATCTGTCTTTCCTGCATTATTCTGAATTATTTCCTCAAGATGTCTAATCTGATCTGTCATATCCGCAGCACCTTTTCTGATTTCTTCCATTTCGGTCTGATACCTTGCGACCTGTATTCTGAGACGCTCTGTCTCCGCAGCTTCTGCAGCAGCATTGGCTTTGATCATTTCCTGCGCGCTTAATTTCTGTGCCAGTTTATCCATGAAATTATCCACAATCCATCCTCCCAACATACATTCACGCACCTTTTTGTCATAAGAAAAACATCTTTCGCAACTGTCACGTAAAGTATCTGAATCATTTCAAATAAATTCCACCATTGATAACTTTATCATTTATTATGCATTTTGTATATTATTTTACACATTAATTGTATTTTATTATGCACGTTAACCAATTATTAACCATGAGTTCATACTTTGTTCATATATAATTGCTATATTATAATTACTTTCACAAGAAAGAAGCACTGTTTTTTTAGTTAGATAGATAATTTTTTCATAATAGCCCAGATGCCGAAAGGTGTCTGGGCACTCCTCATTAATAAGGCTATATTTCTTCATTCTTCTTGGCTGCAATAGCTTGAATTTCATCATTCAACGACAGCATTCTGGTATCCAGTTCTGAAACCATATGCGCACATTCCAAAAGCTCCGAATTGATATGTGCCGGCGCATTTCCTTCAAATTTGTATTGTATCTTATGCTCCAGACTGGCCCAGAAATCCATGGCAACCGTTCGAATCTGAATTTCCACCTTTGCATCAATGATCCGGTCAGAAAGATATACAGGAACCGTCACCACCATGTGATAGCTTCGGTATCCGCTGGCTTTGGGGTTCATAATATAATCTTTTACCGCAATAACCTTTATATCGCTTTGATTACTGATCATATCCGCAATCTGATAAATATCCGCTGAAAAAGAACAGATCACACGAATCCCGGCAATATCATTAATATATTTCACCATATTTTCTATTGTCGATTCGTAACCATGACGCTTGAGCTTCTTAACAATACTCTCAGAAGTCTTAATGCGTGATTTAATATGTTCAATCGGATTATATCGATGTACCTGTTGAAACTCATCATTCAAAATCTCTATCTTGGTATTGATTTGTTTCAGGGCAGAATGATAGATCAATGTAACTTCTTCCCACGTATGGATATCCGCATCATTTCCTACTCGTAGTTCCACTTTTAGCCCTCATCAGTTATTCAACTGTCACACTCTTGGCCAGATTTCTTGGCTTATCAACATCGCATCCACGTCCGACTGCAATATAATATGCCAACAGTTGAAGCGGGATCACCGCAAGTGAGTCTGTAAAATATGAATTTGTTTCCGGAATATAAATTACGAAATCAGCAGCTTTTTCAATCTCTGTGTTTCCTGCATTGGTTATCGCAAAAACAACTGCGCCTCTTGACCTTACCTCAACCATATTACTGATGATTTTGGCATAAAGCGCCGGTTGTGTCGAAATTGCAGCAACAAGAGTTCCATCCTCAATCAGCGAAATCGTTCCATGTTTCAGTTCTCCGGCTGCATAAGCTTCCGAATGGATATATGAAATTTCCTTTAGTTTTAAAGAACCTTCCAGTGATATCGCATAGTCTATCCCTCGTCCAATAAAAAATACATCCCTGGCAGCAAGAAAACGACTGGCAATTTTCTGAATTTCTTCCTGGTTATGCATAACCATCTCAATCTGAGCAGGAAGTTCCCTGAGGTCTTCAATCATAGCAGCAAGACCGGCATCATCCAGTTTGCCCCGTACACGCGCAAACTTCATGGCGAGCAGATATAATGCAATCAGCTGCGCACTGTATGCCTTTGTGGTTGCAACGGCAATCTCCGGACCTGCCCATGTATACATCACATAATCCGCTTCTCTTGCAATGGAACTTCCCACTACATTTACAATTCCCAGAATCGGACATCCTGCACCTTTGGCCATGCGAAGTGCGGCAAGCGTGTCCGCTGTTTCTCCCGACTGACTCACTACAACAACCAGACTTCCCTCTTCCAGAATCGGATTACGATATCTGAATTCTGATGCCAGATCCACTTCAACAGGCACGCGTGCAAGTCCCTCAAAAATATATTTTGCAGTCATTCCGGTATGGTAGGCCGATCCACATGCCACAATGAAAATTTTCTTTATTTTCGCAAGTTCTTCGTCACTGATTTTGAGCTCATCAATTACAATCTCCCCCTTATGGATTCGGGGTGAAAAAGTATCTTTAACAACCTTCGGCTGTTCATGCATTTCTTTGAGCATAAAATGCTCATATCCGCCTTTTTCCGCAGAATTGGCATCCCAGTCGACTGTTACGATTTCTTTCTGGATTTCTTCTTCATCAACAGAATAGAATTTCACTTCCTGCTCTGTCATTCTTACAATTTCCTGATTATCCACATACACAACAGAACGTGTATATTTCAAAATGGCCGGAACATCCGACGCCATGAAATTACCCTCTTTGCCAACACCGATAATAAGCGGACAATCCTTCCGGACAGCGTATAATTCTCCCGGATGATCAGCAAACATCATTCCAAGTGCGTAGGAGCCTTCTACACGATGCAGCACTTTTGCAATTGTCTGCAGCGGATCACCGTTGTAATAATAATCCAAAAGCTGCGCTACTACTTCCGTATCTGTATCAGAAAGAAACTGATAACCCTTTCCGGTCAGCTTATTTTTAAGCGCAATATAATTCTCAATAATGCCATTATGAACAACTGCGATCGTCTTGTCTGCGTTACAATGCGGATGTGCATTCAAATCGCTCGGTACACCATGTGTTGCCCATCTTGTATGCCCGATGCCTGCTGTTCCTGGCATCGTTGAGCCGCCTTTTGTAAGATTTTCCAATACATGCAGTCTGCCTACTGCTTTTTCTACATTAATGGTTTTCCCATTATAAATTGCCATTCCGGCAGAATCATAACCACGATACTCAAGCTTGGCAAGACCATCCAATATTATTGGTGCTGCCTGCATTTTTCCGATATAACCTACTATTCCGCACATAAATATCTCCTTTCAGATCCCGCATTTCCAATATGTTCTGTTCATGGTACATTTCAAAATAAACCAATGCGGTAAAGAACGATAATTTCTTCCTAATTTAAATCCTGCATATTTCCAACCACACATTATTATATAATGTGGAATCAGATATGTCTTCTTATTATTTTGCAAAAAACGAATTGTCTGAACGACCATTCTTTTTCCTTCAGTTTCAGATCTGAGTCCCTCAAAAATTTCCGGATGATCAGCCTGTGATACGCCCAAATCAAAATTTCTGTGAAACTGCTGCATATAAGTATAGTTATGTGAATGTACAACCGCTGCAGAAGGAACATATGCAATTGCATATCCTGCCCTTGCTGCAGTTCCTGCATATATCATATCCTCATTAAAAATCGTATGATGTGTGAAACCTCCCAGTTGATCAAAAATATCCCTGCGATAAATTGCGCATACATTTGAGCAAAAATAGGTTTTGATTCCCAATCTAGCAACATCTGCCTGCGTTTTACAATCCGGAATATCAGGATAATTAAATGATCTCGCATAGGCCTCTGCCGGATCACAATTTTCTTCCGGAAGCTGTCTTGCATAAGCAACTGCAGTTCCCGGTTTTTCCAGCTCCCGCACAAGATTAGCGATCAGCTCCGTATCCTTCGGAAGTGCATCCTGCGTCATGAGAAGAAATGCCTGTGTATCAGATAATGTTACGCCATCATTTCTGGTCTGTCCATGATCGAATTGCTTTTTGTCCAAATGTATGATCTTAAGCTGCGGAAATTTTATTATAAGATCATTTTCATCATACAGTTCTCTCAGATATTTTTCTTCCGTATTCATCAGTATAATATGTTCAGGCAAAATGGACTGCCTGCTTAACAGATCCAATAAATGCAGAAGCCTTTTCCCCGGTTTATAGGTGGGGATAATTACATCAACTGTCAGCATAAAATCCTTCCTATAAGTAAAGGAGCCTAGAGAATCCGGGCTCCTTTGCAAAACTTTGTCAGTTTCAACTCTCTGTTTAATTATTTCAGATATGGCGATGTTTTTTGCTGAATCACATTACTATAGCTCTGTACATCGGCTGTTGCTGTATAAGCGTTATCCTCAAACAAGAATTCATGCAGCCAGACAACATTCTTGGAAAGGTCCTCCGGAATAACACAGCTTCCGTTCTTTCCGATCGTTCCTGTTGCACGCATCTGTTCCTGCGGAAATCCGTCATCTGCAACAATCTTATAATTTGCAATACCGCCAAGCAATTGAATAATCTCATTAATGTCAAGCGATGTATAAGTCTCATCAAATACTTTATTTGCAATTGAGCTGAGTGTCGAAGCATCTGCTTTCTGGGCAACATCCATGATTGCCTTCATAACTTCTCTCTGCCTTTGTGCACGCATAAAGTCATCACCCTTTGTATATCTGATTCGACAATATGCAGTTGCCTGCAAACCATTCAAAAGCTGCTTGCCCGTCTTGGTGACCGGCTTATACTCCATTTTCAGCTCCTGTGCCATAGTTGACTGATAATTATTCAGATGACTGATCTCTGAGTCATCCACATCAATTGTCACACCACCAAGCTCATTGATTACATCCGTCATACCACCGAACCCGATTGTGATAAAGTCAGTAATATCCATATCAAGATTCATATTCAGCATATTGATTGCCTGCTGAGGTCCGCCTTTTGCATATGCAGCATTACACTTTGTGTAAGTATCATTTCCAAGGTTCAGGAACGTATCACGATATACAGAACAAAGTTTCACATCTCCTGTATCCTGATTGATGGATGCAATAATGATTGTATCACTTCTTGTGTTCTTATCAAGGTCTCCCTCGCGTGAATCAACACCAAAAAGTGCTATATTTCTGTATCCCTTCATTTCCTTATTGTCAGCAACACCGGTATTCATATTATTGATGATTTCATCTTCATTCAGATCTACTTTACCGACTTTGGTAACATTCCATTTTACAAATACCATATAGAATGCGAAAAGCAATACAAGAAGTACAACAATCTCGATTATTAAAATAATAACTGTCTTTTTCTTTCGTTTTGCCTTTCTGGATTTCTTAGAAGAACCGGTTCTTGCACTGTTTGAAGTTTTACGATATTCGTCATAATTATTGCTACTCTTCGAAGATGTACTTCTGCGTCTTTCATCATAGTCTTCAGTGTTTCTGGAAGGTGTGCTTCTGCGTCTGCCATCATAATATTCATCATTTCTGGAAGATACACTTCTGCGTCTTTCATCATATTGATCCCGATTGGAAGAACTTTTTCTTTCGTCTCGGTGATCATCATCCCGCCTGTTTGACATGGCTTGTCTCCTTATTCATCGTAATTCAATACCAGATCTATCTATCTATCTATCTATGTAAATGTTACGTTTCCATTAACATTTTGCATAACCACTCGTCTATTCTGCCACAAAACGGTTAAATATACAAGCAAAACATACGCAATGTTCAATATGCATTTTTATTGACAAAGCCATGAAAAACGGTCCCGAACAGAATTTTCAGATCAAATCCTACCGACCAGTTTTCAATATAATAAATATCATATTCAATTCTTTTCCGAATGGACGTATCGCCCCGATAGCCGTTTATCTGTGCCCATCCGGTTATTCCCGGTCTTACCTGATGTTTTACCATATATCTTGGTATTTCTTCCCTGAATTTCTCCACAAACTGCGGTCTTTCAGGTCTTGGTCCCACCAGACTCATTTTTCCGAACAGAACATTAAAAAACTGCGGCATTTCATCAATACTTGTTTTTCTCAGAAATTTCCCCACTTCTGTAACACGCGGATCGTTTTTGGTTGTCCAGCCCTTGAACTCCTGTTTTTGTTCCTGTACTTCCATTGTACGAAACTTATACATCATGAAGGGCCTGCCATTTAGGCCGATTCTCTCCTGTCTGAAAATAATCGGTCCCTTACTGCTGCAGCGAACTGCAATTGTCGCCGCAATCATAACAGGCGAGAACAAAATAATTGCAAACAATGCTCCAATTATATCCATTACACGCTTTATCAACCGGTTAACGGTATTGGACAGCGGAACATATCGAATATTTATGACCGGAAGTCCCAATATATCTTCGGTGTAAGGGTTGCTTGGAAAAAGACTTGTGTAATCGGGAATGAATTTCGTGTGCACCCCTGATTTTTCACATGCACTGACCAGCTCCTCCAATTTGTCATAATGATCCAGAGAAAGCGTAATTGTTATTTCATCATAACTGTTCTGCAGCAGCATCTCCTGAAGCTGGTCAATCGTTCCGATTACACTGATCCCGTGATAAGAAGTTCCAATCGGTACGCGGTTATCCAGAATTCCCCCAATTGCATATCCCCACTGCGGATTGGCATTGATTCGTGAAATATATCCCTCCGCGGATCTGGAATATCCGACCAGAAGCACATGTTTAAGATTGTAACCTTTTTTTCTGAAATAGCGCAGTATCTTACGCAGGAAAATACGGGAAGAAGTGGTCAGAATAATATTTGCCACAAAAAAGATGAAAATCATGGAACGTGAAAAATTGGTCTGTTTAATGATATACAAAATAACAATGAAACAAATCAGTCCAATCAGGTTCGCCTTGAATATACTGGAAATCTCATTACGGATACGGGTCGCTCTGCGTGGTGTGTAAAGGCTCGTAAAGGAATACAGTACAAGATATCCCGGAACCAGAAAATAAAGTGCACGAAAATAGACTTCCATGGAGAGCGCGAACACCCCGGGCTTCTGGGAAGCGAATACTGATTCAAATTTCAGATACCAGGCAAGCATATAGGAAATTGCAACAATTACGCCGTCCAATACAACATGCAGCCTGTTAAAGTACTTTTGGTTATCCTTGATCATAATATACCTTAGTGTTTGTTATCCGATTTAATTTTATATATTTTATCTCATTCATACATTTTATTCAACTTAACCTGTGATTCTGCGTACGCAGTTAACCCACAGTTCTATCTGTAAGATACAGTAATTGACTAAATGGTTCATTTTAAAAGGAACTTTCTTTTGCGGATGTTGCAGAATTTTCTGTATTCCCGCACATAATCCCTTACGGTATGCTCCTCCCAGATTTCTTTTTGAAAAAAATATATATTTTATAAGTATTCCCAAAATAAGAAATGGCAGGTTCAAAATCATCTGCAAAACAGTGAAATTTTTGTATAAAAAATAGAGATTATTACCAGCGGTGAGACGAACCTTGAATTCATTATGTCGTGAACCGCTGCTTGCACTCCCGGCGTGATAGACAACAGCATGCGGTTCATATATATTTCTGTATCCGCTGATACGCGCCCGATATCCGATATCTATATCTTCCAGATAGCAAAAATGTACTTCATCAAAATAGCCGATTTCATCAAAACATTTTCTGCGGTACATTGCTGCTCCGGCACAGGCAGAAGTAACATAGGCTCTCTTGTTATAGCAGGTGCTGTCCCTGTCTTTCCCTGGTGTAAATGCCCAGCCAAGTGCACAGTATAAATCCCCGCAATCATCAATTCGGTCTTTTTCCTGCATGGAAAGCATTTTCGCCCCCGCAGAAAAAGCTTTTGGATGAATCTGCAGTGTATGCATCAGCTGTTCTGTTGCATGCTCATCCGCAATTGTATCATTATTCAGTAAAAAAACATATTCTGTATCTGCCGCCTTTATTCCAACGTTAACCGCATTGGAAAATCCTGTATTTTGGTCCAGCTCTATTAATTTAAAGTGCAGTATCTGCCCATTTGGCAGAACCTGCCCTTCTTTGTATTTTTCTTTTAGAAAGGGGATACTCTTATCTTTCGACCCATTGTCCACAACAATGATCCGGGGAAGACAGGTCTGTTTCAAAAGACTGCATATGCAGGCATCCAGATAATTCATTCCGTTATAATTGGGGATAATTACTGTAACTGCGCCATATTCCATTTCTTTTTGTTCTTTCATGAAGCAGCCTCCTGCATTTTAACTAAACTCTTTTCCTGATTTCCGGATCCCATAAAATGCGATACCCCTTTTCTCTTACCGCACTGCAAAAGGCAGTGCTGCATTGCCTGATTGCCATCTCATCCCAGGAATCCGGAATCGACGGATTCCTTTCCCCATCTGAATTCTCCTGATACTGTAATCCGGTTATCTGCCGATAAATTTCCTGCAATTCGGGTCTTATACGCATACAGCGCAGATCAACTGCATCTGCATCCTGCTGCAGAACTGCACGGTGCTGAGACCCACCGCTGAAGCCTTTGGGAAGTCCTTCATACAAAGCGCTTGCATCCTGCAGATAAATTCCGCCACATAACGTTCCTTTTCGATTTTCAAGCCTGCCGCCTATTATGCCAATGTCTGTTCTTGCTGTAAAGACATCCGGCTGATAACTGACCCGGTAAAAACCTACATGTCCAAGTTCCGTTACATATGCATCGATTCCCTGTTCCTGCAGAAAGTTTTCCACTGCTTTCCTTCCGGCTTCATATGCATACCGTTTACTGGCAGGATTTGATGCAGTTGAACCGCTGTGGCATCTCCAATGGTACAGTACTTTGGGAATGTGGCAGATTGCAGCTTCATTTGCCTGCGTCAAAGCAGCACCGCAGGTACGCAGAATCACATCATAATCCTGTGCCCCATCGTATTGCTTTCGAAACCGGAGACTTTTGAGTACATCTGCGCGAAACATAGAAAAATGACAGATATAGTTATTGGAAAGCAGATAATCCAGATTAAAATCAGGTTTTCTGTTTGGCTCATAAAAACGCTTTTCTTCCCCGTCACATTTATCTTCATCCGAATATACAAGATAAAGCGGACAGTCACTCAGTTTCCTGCATTCTGCCTGCTTCATGCTGAGCAAAACAGCCTGTGCCATCTCATAAACTGCATCCGGGGTCAGAAAATCATCATGGTCAAGCAAGCAGATATAATCCCCTGTAGCAAGATCAATTGCGGCATTCGTATTTTCTGAAATTCCTGCGTTACGCTTTAAATGATAATATAGAACGCGCTTATCATCTTCTGCAGTTTTTGCAACTATTCCTGCAATTTGACTTTCGCTTTGTGCATTTTCGTCATCCGTTTCCGTTGCATCTGCAATAATCAATTCCCAGTTGCCATATGACTGATCCAAAACAGACTGCAGCATTCTGATCAGATATTTCTCCGGCGTATGGTAACAGGGAACTGCAATCGAGATCCTGGGACTTAAAGTTCCTTCTTCTCCCCAATTTCTGTATTGCCTGCGCTGCGCCTGTAGTTCTTCCTGGGTCGCACCGCAAAAAGCATATGCTTTCTGCTGATCCTGCAGACGCTCTGCGGCTGCATACCAGGCAGCCTGTATGCCATTTCTGCGTGCATATGAAATTGTTTTGAAAAATGCATCTTTCAGACTCATATCTTTTCCCTGTATTCCTGCAATATGCAGATCACTGTGACCATAAATGGTCATTCACTTCGTATAAGCTTATATTATGCCAATTACAGTAAAAAACACACAATACCGGTTTTCTGAACAAATCATATCATAATCAGTTACAGATATTATTATGACATGTTCATCATACCATGAACCGGTACTGTGTGCTATTTCATGTACATTATGCAGAAACGGTTACTGACCAATTACAAGTTTTACCGCTTCGGTAAGTGCATCCTCTTTTTGCTGCGCATCTGCAAGATTTTTGCCTTTTACTCCCATATAAAACTTGATCTTTGGTTCTGTTCCGGAAGGCCTTGCACAGCACCATGAATCATCATCCAGTGCAAAATATAACACATTGGACTCCGGAAGCCCTGTTACATTTTTTTCTCCCGTTTGCAGATTCAGTGTTTCTCCGGTTTTATAATCCCTGAATTCTTCCACTTTCCATGCACCGAACTCCTTCGGCGGATTTTTGCGAAGGCGTTCCATCAGTGCGGAAATTTCCTTTGCACCTTCAATGCCCTTCATTGTAATGGAATACTGACCTTCCTTATAATAACCATAATCTTCATACATATCGATCATTGCATCCCAGATTGTCTTTCCATTCTTTTTGTACCATGCTGCAAGTTCACAGAGCATCATTACCGCTACTACTGCATCCTTGTCCCTTGCGTGCGTACCTGCAAGACAGCCATAGCTTTCTTCCAATCCGAAAACATAATTGTAAGAATGTTCTTCCTCAAACAATTTGATCTGCTCACCAATATATTTGAATCCGGTCAATACTTCAATATATTTGAGACCATACTTGCCGGCAACTCTCTTTGCCATATTGGTCGTTACGATTGTCGTGACAAATGCCGGATCCTGTGGCATTGTTCCTGCCGCTGTACGTTCACGCAGAATATATTCTCCGATCAGCATTCCTGACATATTTCCTGTAAACGGAATATATTCTCCTGATCTGGTATCCAGTGCATATACCCCCAGACGGTCAGCATCCGGATCGGTTGCCAGAACAATATCCGCATTTTTTTCCTTTGCAAGCTGCAGTGCAAGTTTAAACGCCTTAGGGTCTTCCGGATTGGGATAATCCAGCGTTGTAAATTCAGGATCCGGAAGTTCCTGCTCCGGAACAACATATACATTTGTAAATCCCAGTTCGGCAAGCACTCTTCTGACTGGAATATTTCCGGTTCCGTGAAAAGGTGTATAGACAATTTTGAACTGATCTGCCACTTCTTTAATCACATCCGGGTGAATGATCTGCTTTTTCAGTTCAATCATATAAGCATCATCCATTTCTTTACCGATGATCTGATAAAGCCCTGTTTTAACGGCGGCTTCTCTGGATATGGTCTTTACTTCATGATAATCTGAAATTGCCTGTACTTCACCGATAATGCCATTATCGTGAGGCGGTGTTACCTGCGCGCCGTCCTCCCAATATGCCTTATATCCGTTATATTCCGGCGGATTGTGACTTGCGGTAATCATGACACCGGCAATACAATGCAGTCTGCGAAGTGCAAAAGAAAGCTCCGGTGTAGGACGCAGTTCATCAAATACATATGCCTTTATTCCATTTGCAGCAAGACATCTTGCGGTTTCATCCGCAAATTCGGGAGAAAATCTCCTGCAGTCAAATGAAACTGCCACACCCTTTTCTTCGCCGCCCATCTTCTTTATGTAATTGGCAAGCCCCTGCGTTGCTTTGCGAACCGTGTAAATATTCATCCGATTCGTACCTGCACCGATCACACCTCTAAGGCCGCCTGTTCCGAATTCCAATTCTTTATAGAAACGGTCTTCCACTTCCTCTTCGTTATTTCGGATCTGCAGAAGTTCCTGCTTTGTTGCATCATCAAAATATGAATCTGAAAGCCAGTACTCCAATTGTTTCTGCGCATTACTCATGGCTGTATCCTCCTCATTCAAATACTGCAAAATCTGTTACAAACACCTCTATTATAAAGATATACGTGTGAAAATATAAAAGCAAGCGTATGACAATTTTTCTTTGCCTTATTCCTGTCGTAAACTGCTATAGCCTTCCACATTCAGTGAAAAATCACTTCTGTCCAATGAAAAATTGGGATTATAATAGGGATCCCCTTTTTCCAGAACTGCTTTCCATCTGGTACGAAACTGTTCGGATTCCAGATTATATCTCTCTGCATTTTTTCCTGTGAGATCAAGTCCTCTTGATGCTGATTCAAAATGATACAGTTCCGCAAAAGGAGTAAAGACATTCAGATATCCCTTTTCACGAAGTCTGAGACAGAAATCCACATCATTTAAAGAAACTGCAAAAGAAGCATCTAATCCGTCTACTTCATCATATTTCGTACGTGATACCATCAGACAGGCACCAGTTACCGCAGATACATCCTGCGCATAGCAAAGCCTTCCCATATATCCAAGGTTCATGCCTTCCTGCCTGTAATGAGAATGACCTGCCGTTCTGTGCGCGCCAAGCCCCAGTACCACTCCCGCATGTTGTATCTTCCTGTCCGGAAAATACAATTTTGCACCAACTGCGGCTACATCTGAACGTTGTGCATACATCAGCATTTCTTCCATCCAGTTGACGGTAATGACCTGCGTATCATTGTTGAGCAGCAGTACATATTCCCCATCCGAATTTCTGACTCCAAAATTTACAACATCAGAATAATTAAAGCTTTCCTGCGTTTCAAAATTCACAATTTTAACTCGCTCACGCAATGCTCCTGATGCAAGTTCCCTGTAATAGCTCTTTATTTCCGGGGTTGTGCTTCCATTTTCAACTACAATAATCTCATAATTGTCATAGGTGGACTTCTCATAGATCGATGTCAGACAACGCCGCAGATCCTGCACATGATCACAGTTCGGAATAACCACTGAAATTTTGGGATTTCTCTGAATTTCATACGTTATTTTGAAAATCGTTTCAAAAGCACGCGTACTTGTAATTCTGAAATGGTCATAGCCATGCCTTCTCAAATGATCTGCAACCGCTCCTCTTGCCGATTCAATTGCATAACTCTTGGCACTTATACTGGATGCCGTTGAACCTGCATGGGATCTCCAATAATATAAGAGTTTCGGAATATGAACAATATGCTGCGCCCGGTCTGTTAAACGCAGAATCATATCATGATCCTGACTCCCGTCATACTTTGACCGGAACAGTTCTGTTCCGTCAAGCAGCTTTCTGTCGAATACACTGAAATGGCAAATATAATTATTTGCCCGTAAATTATCAATTGCATAATCCGGTTTGAAATGCATCGTGATCATGTGATTGATATCGTCTCCTGCAAAGGTGGTTTCGTCACAATAGATATAATCTGCATCCTGTTCATTGATTGCCTTGACATAATAGTAAAGCGCCTCCGGATGAAGAATATCATCATGATCAATCAGCCCGATATATTCTCCTGTTGCGAGCGTAAGGCATGCATTGGTATTTCCTGCTATTCCGGTATTTTTTTCCAGTCTCTGATATATGATTTTGGATGAGCCATCCGGCAAAAGAGCCTGCATGCTTTTTTGATATTCTCTCACGATCCCTTCTACATAAGCATGTTCCTGATCCGATCCATCTGCCAGACATAACTGCCAGTTTCCATAGGTTTGATGCAAAACCGATTCAATTACATCCCGTAAAAATTTTTCGGGTGTATTATAAAGCGGAATAAGGATACTGACAACAATCATCCTTGGAAAAGCAGTATCACGTTCCTGCTGTATCCTGTCTGCATCCGGGAAACTCTCTGTTCCATAATGCGCCATGCACTTTTTCTCAATCTGCTTGTACTTTATCTTCGCAATCACGCCATGCGCAGAACCGCAGTTCTTGAGTCTGTCTTTCTGACGGATTATCCAGTGGATACTGTTACGCGCAGGGGTAGATGCTTTCCAGATCGGATTGTTCTTGATCCGATTCAGTTTCCCATCCAGCTCCTGGTTCTTATCTTCCAGTGCCGCTACCTTTTGTGCAAGATCTGCACTTTTTATTTTTTCCCATTCATATGCCGCTTTATAATCTATCTCTTTATCCTGTTCCATCTTTATTAAACCTTTCCTGTAGATCACCTCTCCTGCGCAATCAGCAAAAGATTCGGCGCCCAGTTTACGATTCGCTGTCTGGAAGTCTGATCAGCAAACAACATACCAATCTGATACTTTCCCGGTTTGAACTGATCTGCGTGGATTCTTAATCGGAAACCTGTCAGATCAACATTTACCTGTCCCGCCAGATTTTCTCTTATATCCTCACGATAACATTCGTGTATTTCTGCTTCATATACAAGACTCCCCTGCGGAACAGGATTATCCGCATTTCCCTCTGCCGGACGTAACAGAATTTTTTTATGATACAATGCATTATCCGATCCAATTACAAAACAATAACCTTTTATGAAATAACCATCTGCCAGACCATCTTCAGCAAACCGGTCGTTTTGAATCCATCTTTCCATTGTATCCGCATATTCTACTCCAATACGAAGACACTGGTCTGTCCATTCTGCCGGATAACCCGCCTCCAGCCTTTTAAAGGTCGCATACGCAAGTTTCTGCACCTGCCTGTCCGATTCTTCCATACGAAGAAAATCTGCAATATGCTCATCATCTGTCAGATACTTATGATAAAAAGGATCTGTTCCATATAAGGCGCTGTGCCTGTCCGTCAGCGTCTCATACTCTTTTCCCAGCCTGGCAAGCTTCTGCGCATCGATTGTATCATCCCCTCTGCTGAGAGATTCATGATGATAAAGCTTCACATGATTGCAGACAATGTTGTAATAACCCATTTCAAATAAAGTATAACATAAATCCACATCGTTAAAGGCAACCGCAAGTTCTTCGGCGTAACCTCCAGTCTGCATGAACCGTTCCCTTGACAGCATCAGACACGCACCTGTTACCCCAATCACATCATGCACGCCGCGATTCATTCCAAAATAATGAACTTCTTCATCATGCAGTTTCTGTAATTTGTGCATGGGTCCCAGCCTCACCTTGGTAATTCCGGTATGCTGGATCAGGTCTGTGCCTGGATACAACAGCTTTGCGCCCACTGCGCCCGCCCATGGAAGCGATGCCTGAAAAACAAGTTCTCTGAGCCAACCATCCTGAATGATATCAATATCATCATTCAGAAACAGCAGATAACTTCCTACCGCTGCTGCTGCACCCATGTTGCACATTTTAGAAAAATTGAACGGCATCGGCTCATACAGAT